>JBBDRH010000192.1:0-7530 GCA_040905645.1 Actinomycetota bacterium | reverse complement strand
TGTGGACCGGCTGCATCGCCGGGGCCCTGACCACCGAACGGTACCGCTCGCTGCTGGAGGCGGCCGGCCTGGTACAGGTCGAGATCGAAGAAACCCACCGGGTCCACGCCCACGCCGGCTCGGCGATCATCCGGGCCGCCAAAGCCGGGTGACCCGCAATGCCGGGAAACCCTTGAGGTATTGTTGTTTTTAGGCCTTCGCCCGATGGATCCGGGGGGCCAGGACCAACGGTTGAGGAATTGCCCAAGACTCAAACACCTACGCCTCCCCCAAACCCGCCTGCAGCGCACCGGCGCCTGATAAACCGCGAGCTCTCCTGGCTCGACTTCAACGAACGTGTCCTGTCCATTGCCCAGGACCCCGATGTCCCCCTGCTGGAGCGAGTCAGGTTCTGCTCGATTTTCGCCACCAACCTGGACGAGTTCTTCATGGTCCGGGTCGCCGGGTTGATGGAGCGCGCCGACTCCGGCCCGTCGCTGGTTTCGGACGACGGGATGACGGCAACGGAAGCGCTCGAGCAGATCAGAGAGCGGGTGCTGGCGGTGCTCAAGGAACATGCCAACGTCTGGAATTCGGACCTCTGTCCCAAGCTCGCGAAAGCCGGCATTATCATCGGCGACGTGGCCGCCTGCACACCCGCGGAGCTATCGGAGCTGGAGTCCAAGTTCGTAAAAGAGCTCTACCCTGTGCTCACCCCGTTGGCGGTGGGGCCGGGACAGCCCTTCCCGTACATATCCGGCCTGTCGCTCAGCCTGGGATTGTTCGTCAAGGACCCCTCCACGGGCGAGGAGCGTTTTGCCCGCGTGAAGGTCCCGGAGGGCTTCCCGCGTTTTGTCACCGTCGGCTCTCGCAAGCTGATGATCCCGCTCGAGCACGTCATCGGACACTTCCTGAGCTACCTTTTTCCGGGCGTCGAGATCGTCGAGGCAGTTTCCTTCCGGGTTAGCCGGGATGCCGAGCTGGAGGTCTCCGACGAAGCGGCCGACCTCCTGGAGGCCGTCGAGCTGGAGCTCAACCGGCGCCGCTTCGGCGATGTGGTTCGCCTGGAGGTGTCCGCCGACATATCGCAGGCGATGCTGGACCGTCTGAGAGAGGCGATGGCTGTCGCCCCCGACCAGGTCTACCCGATCGATGGCCTGCTGGATCTGGCGGACCTTTCGCAGGTGGCGGAGCTGGATCGGCCGGACCTCAAGTTCAAACCATGGGTGTCTGTGACCCAACCACGCCTGCAGAGCAACGTGCCCTCCGAGTTCTTTGCCCAGATCCGCAGGGCCGACATACTCGTCCATCTGCCGTACGACTCCTTCACGACGAGTGTCGAGGCATTCGTCAAAGGGTCGGCCAAGGACCCCGGAGTCATCGCGCTGAAGACCACCGTGTACCGCACCAGCGAGGACTCGCCCTCGGTACCGGCCCTGATCACAGCGGCAGAGCACGGCAAGCAGAGCGTTTGCCTGGTGGAGCTGAAGGCTCGATTCGACGAGAGCCACAATATCGAGTGGGCCAAGCGCCTCGAGCAGGCGGGCGTCCATGTGGTCCACGGCTTCCCGAACCTCAAGATCCACGCCAAGACGACCCTGGTGGTAAGGCGGGAGGACGACGTGCTCCAGCGCTACGTCCACGTCGGAACCGGCAACTACCACTCGCGCACGGCGAGGCTCTACGAAGACTTCGGGCTGTTCACGACAGACCCCGACATAGCTGCCGACATCGCCGAGCTGTTCAACTACCTCACCGGGTTCAGCAAACCCTCGAAGTTCCGCAGGATCCTGCTCGCCCCCTTCATCCTCCGCAGCGCCATCAAGGAGCAGATCCATGTGGTGATCAAAGCGGCAGCCGATGGGCTCCCCGCAAGGATTCGCCTGAAGCTGAACGCACTGACCGACCCAGAGCTGATCGAGGAGCTCTACCGGGCTTCGCAGGCAGGGGTCGAGATCCAGGTCTTGTGCCGCGGCATCTGTTCGCTCGTGCCCGGCGTCTCTTCAATGAGCGAGAACATCAAGGTGCGCAGCGTCCTGGGACGCTTCCTCGAGCACAGCCGGGTGTTCATATTCGAAGCCGGCGACAGGCACAGTTACTTCTTCGGCAGCGCCGACCTCATGCAGCGGAACCTCGATCAAAGGATCGAGGTGGTGGTGCCCGCCCTGGATCCAAAGGTGCAGCAGGAGCTGTCGGCAGTCTTCGACATCGGCTGGGACGATAAGGCGTTCGTCTGGCAGCTCCTGGCCGATGGAAGCTGGAAACGGATCGGCGAACAAGGCAAACGCAAGCTTGGGGTCAGCAGCCAGGACCTTCTGATGCGCAGGGCCCGGGCCCGCACGGCACGAAAGAAGGGCAAAACGACCAAACGTTTGCACTAGGGGTTTCTTCGCGCAAATCACATCGATGTTTACTCCCCTCCAACATTAGGAGAGGAGTGGGCATGCGATTGGCATCGCTGTCACTTCGTGAAGGTGATCGATACACGGGCTCCGGGTCGAACATTCGGTCAAAGTCTTCGCGAAGGGAAGAAGTCCCTCCCTTACCTTGCCGGCCAGATCCCCGAGCTCAACGCTGCCCTGCTCAGGAAGCTCGATCTTGCGCTCTCGGGGCTTTATTCCTACTGGTATTGGCTGTAACGTTCTCCACGACGGTTCCTTTCTATTTCTCTAGCCCCGTCTCTACCACGAGTTGGTAGGAGGGGGTGGAACCGTCACTTCAAATTTCAACTACTTGGGGACAACCTCCGCAAAAGCTGGGACGGAAAGCTCTTGGATTTCGACGCCTGGATCACGCTCACGGTCGTGGTCCTGCTGGTCGGCCTGTTCATCGCCGAGCGCATCCCTCCCGCCTTCGCCGTCGCCGGCAGCGTCCTGCTGCTGCTGGTGCTTGGAATCATCGACGAATCGGAGGCCCTGTCGGGCTTCTCCAATCCTGCTCCCGTGACGGTCGCAGCTCTGTACGTCATCGCCGGAGCCGTTGAGGCCACCGGAGCGCTGGACCGGCTTGCCGACCACATCCTGGGCCGGAAGCCGCCTTCGAGCCGGCCCAGGCCAACGCGCGGGGATATCGCTCGCCTGGCATTTCCGGTAGCGATCTTCTCCGCGTTCTTCCCGAACACTCCCTTGGTCGCCATGGCGGCTCCCCGGGTGCAGAGCTGGGCGCGCCGGGCCGGCCGGGCGAGCTCGGACTACCTCATGCCGCTAAGCTTCTCTGCGATTCTGGGCGGCATCATCACCACCGTCGGCACCTCGACGAACCTGGTGGTTTCGGGACTTCTCGAAGCCTCCGGCCATCCTCCACTTGGACTTTTCGAGATAACGCCGCTCGGCGTCGTCATGGCCGCTCTGGGCCTGGCGACCTTGGTCGCCTTGTATCCTCTGTTGATGCCCGAACGCACCGCCGCCCATGATCGGTTCAGCGCCTCGGCCCGAGAGTTCACGGTTGAGATGAGCGTCGACGACGGTGGCCCCTTGGAGGGGCTTACCGTGGCCGCCGCCGAACTTCGGAACCTGCAGGGTGTCTATCTGGTGGAGATCGAGCGCTCGCAACAGATCCTCAGCCCGGTGCCACCGGACACCGTCCTGAAAGGCCGGGACCGCTTGGTCTTTGCCGGTAACGTCAGCAAGGTCCTGGATCTCATGCGCATGCGGGGCTTGAGCCCGGTCGAGGAGCGCCACTTCACGATCAATGGGCCGAGGGCGGCGAGGTTTTTCGAGGTAGTCATCGGCTCCACCTCACACCTCATTGGAGCTACCGTGAAGCAGGTTCACTTTCGAAGCAGGTACGGAGCCGCCGCGCTCGCCCTGCATCGGGCCGGCGAACCGGTGCGTCAGAAGCTCGGAGAGGTGCCGCTTCGGGCTGGAGACGTCCTACTGGTAATCGGGGACCCGGACTTTCGCAGGCGGTGGGCGGAGGCCGGCGACTTCGTAGCGGTATCCCCAGTTGAGGGGACCGGTCCGGTCCGGAAGCACAAGAGCATAGTTGTTAGGCTCACGGTGGCGGCGATGGTATCCGCGGCCGGACTCGGCCTGGTAAGCCTCCTTCAGGCATCACTGCTCGCAGTTGCGGCGCTGTTGGTGCTGCGCGTGATCACCCCTGCGGAGGCGCATCGAGCCGTGGACGTGCACGTAATATTGCTAATTGCTGCCAGTTTTGGACTGGGCCACGCAATAACCAACAGCGGGCTTGCCCAAGCGGTCGCAGGCTTTCTGACCGGCTTCGGTAGTGCTGATCTATTGCTGCTCGCCGGAGTGCTCCTCTCGACGATTGTTCTAACGTCGATGATCAGCAACAACGCCGCCGCCGTGCTGATGTTTCCCATCGCCCTCGCGGTCAGCTCGCAAGCGGGCCTGAATCCTCGCTCATTCGCCGTTGCCGTGATGGTCGGAGCCTCGATGGATTTCCTCACGCCGATCGGCTACCAGACCAACACGATGGTCTACGGGATGGGAGGCTACCGCTTCTTGGATTTCTCTCGACTGGGCGCGCCTCTTACGGCCGTCGTGGTAGCGATCGCGCTCATCGCCATTCCCTTGTTGTGGCCGTTGCGCTAGGTCTGAGAGTCTACCCCGAGCGTAACTGACTACAACCGCAGAGCCAAACCGTTCCGCTGGACCTACGATGGCCGTCGTCTTAAAGTCGTGTAGGTCACAGCGAATTACTCGTACTAGTCCGCGCTTGGCGGAGCAAGGTAGCCCGCGAGCTTCAGGGAACCATCCTTGTTCTTGAGGACCCAGACTCCGCCCTTCTCATACAAAACGACCGGACCCAGCACCTCCTCGATTACGTCGCCATGCGTGCAGAGAAGCGCCAGCTCACCCGAAAGCGAATCCGTGAGACTGCGCACCTCGGAGGCGCCGCCCCCCTCGGCGAGCTCCTCGGCGGTTTCGATTTGGAGATCCAGCCGCCGGGCCAACGGTAGTACGGACTGAAGGCAGCGCAGGTACGGGCTGGAGAGGATCCTTTTGATCGGATAAGGACCGAGCATCTCCGCCAGCTCGGCGGCCTGACGGCGCCCCGTTGCATCGAGGGGCCGGAACCTGTCGTCGCGCTTCCACTCATCTCGGTCGCCGGCAGTTCCGTGGCGCATGAGAAGAATCGAGTCGCTGTCGATCTCCTCCTCCAGCAGCCCCTTCACGGTCGCACGGTCGTGGTCGTACGAGAGTAGGTCCAAAGCTCCTCGAAGGCTGACCCACTCTGCCCGGTCCACTTCGTCGTTGGGAGTGAACTCACCGACCACCGGCTCCATGGCCCAGTACCTGACGGACTTGGGACGGCCCTTGCGATCGGTATAGGAAGCCGGTGAAAGCTCGGCACCCAGGCGGCACTTGAGCCCGGTTTCCTCCTCGACCTCCCGGAGGGCACAGTCCTCGTCGGACTCCCCCGGTGCCGCCTTGCCCTTGGGAAAGCTCCAGTCATCGTAGCGCGGGCGATGAGCCACCAGAACCTCCCGCTCTCCTGTCGCGGAACGGCGGGTGATGACTCCGCCGGCCGCCCGGACGGGCTGGTTGTCACCGGTCATCAAAGCCAGGCTTTTCGCCCGGCGCGTTCGACGGCTCGCCATGCTGCAGGGAAGTCTTTCCGGCAGGCGAGCTTCTTAAACGCCTGGCGCTCGGCCATGCGGCCCAGCGCAAAGGCGGCTTTGGATCCCTCCAGCATGGGCAGATGGTCTCTGATTCGCTGTTCGGCAACCGCTGCGTCCTGGTGATCACCCAGAACATCCTGGAGCTCTTTGATCCTGGAGAGGAACTTTCCGATCGCCTTGCCGCCCTTGACCACCTCCGCCGAATAACGGGACTTCTTGGCGAACCTCCTCACCTCGTGCATGGCCCCGTCCTCGAGCGGCTCCCCCATCGCGTTTGCCGCCTTACGCATTCGCCGGAACGCTTTGACCGCGCCGTCGCGCAGGGTCGCCTCCTGAGCCTGCACCTTGATCGTTCGGGTCGCTTCCTCGAGAACGTGAAGCAACGCCAGGTATCGGGCATCGTCGAGCGCCGCGAGCATCGCAGCCCTCGCCGACTCCCGTTCCGTCTCCAGCAGCTTGAGAAACGGCTCGAGCTCAGCCACCTCGTCTGCTCTGAGCTGCTCGAGGTCGGCTCGCAGGTAGGGAATCATCACGTCGAGGTCCCGGACCGGGTTCATCCGGTCGCCGATCCACTCGAGCTCTTTCCTTAAAGAGTCGGTCCACTCCGGGTCCAGCAGGCCGTTGGCCGACCACAGCAGGCTGCGCAACCTCCGGATGCCCACCCGGTGTTGATGCAGATCCTCCGGATCGGACCCCAGGCGAGTGCCCGGATCGTGAGCGACGATCAGCTTGAACTGCTCGCCGATGGCACTCTGCAGACGGGCGATGTCCGAGTCGGGACGTTTGTCCGTCCCCTCCTTGGGAGGTGAGAGGTTGAGCGCCCGGAACGCCTTGGGCGTTTGATCGCCCACCCACGCCCCGGCTTCCTTCAAGGTCGCGGCCAGCTGCTTCAGGTCGGCCTCGTCACCCCGCAGCAGCTCGATCTCTATCTCGCTGAAGCGGTTGACGATCCTTGCGCCCTGCATGACCTGAGCCGAGTCGTAGACCACCTCTGCAAGGTCCCCGCGGGCCTCATCCCGAACCACCACTCCGGTCCGCAGGGTGCGAATCTTCGCCACCGGGAAAAGCTCGCCGCCGCGGAGCGCCGCGACCAGCAGCCTCATCATCGAAGCAGGCGGGCGCTGGGGTCCTCCCGGCTCCTCCAGCTCCAGCCTGGCCGCCGCCTTCGGGATCTTCAGCTGCCAGAGGCCGCGCCGGTTCTCAACCCGCCGCCTCAACGTGATGCTTTGGGATGCCAGCAACAGATCGGGGGTGTCGAAGTAGGTCGATGTAAATCTCCGCGGCTCGATGGCCGTGCCGGGCAGCTCCGGCAGCCTGAATCCGGGCGGCGCCTGGAGCTTGAGCTCCCGTTCAAGCGTCTCCTTCACAAGACATCCAATTCGTCGGGTGGGCGGGCTATCAATCTATCTCTCTCAATTCCGGGGCGCAGTTCGAGTGGGAATCCGTCTGGTCAAAGCCACCGCTACCACTGCGGCCCAGAGCGGAGACAGCCCGGGAACGGCCGCTCCCCCGATCAGGAACACGGTTGCCACACCCGCCCAGACCCCCAACCACGTGGCCGAGACGAGGCGGGTGCGGTTGAGAGGCCTGTGCCGGTCGTTCGTCGACGCCGGCGCGTGGACCCGAAGGCTGATGACGGCCACCGCTACCAGGGCCAGACAAACCCACTGCAGCAGGCTCGGTGTATCCCAAACGTTGCCGAAGCTCCCGAAGTAGGCCCCGCCGGCGATAACGCCGAGGGCGATGACAACCCCGAGCGGCAAAACGTAGGAGGGAGCAGGTTCGGGCAATCGGGAGTCGACTACCAGAGCGACCCCCAGGGCCATCGCAGCCGGCAGCCCGTCGGGGGTCCGCGCGCAGTAGAAGGCAAGCCCGGCAACGAAGATCAGGTCAACAAACGTGGGCAGCCTGCCGGTGCTTCGCAGGACTATCCGAATCACCAGCAGCAGAGCAAGCGAGGCCCC
>JBBDRH010000191.1:0-7536 GCA_040905645.1 Actinomycetota bacterium | reverse complement strand
GGCCGAGGTCAAGGACCTTCACACAAAAATCGTCGAGTCGGTGGCCGAGACCGACGACGATCTGCTCGAGCGGTACCTCGGAGGCGAGGACCTGAGCTCGGAAGAGGTGGCCAAGGGGCTGCACGAAGGCGTGTGTGAGGGAAACATCTTCCCGGTCCTCGTCGGCTCGGCAACGAAGCTGATCGGGTTGGACCGGCTGGCGGATCTGCTGCTCGAGATGGCTCCGTCGCCCGTCGAGCGGGGCAGCGCGACCGGGAACAAACCCGGCAGCGACGAAGCCGTCGAGCGCAGGATCAGCCCGGACGAGCCGCTGTCCGCATTCGTCTTCAAGACCGTCTCCGACCCATACGTCGGCCGCATCAGCCTGTTCAAGGTGGTCTCCGGAAAGCTTCGCCCGGACTCCTCGGTCCACAACTTCTCGAACTCGAACGACGAGCGCGTGGCACACGTGGTTGCGCTCAGGGGCAAGAGCCAGGAGCCCCTGTCGGAGGTCGTGGCCGGAGACATCGCCGCGGTGGCCAAGCTGTCCCACACGCACAGCGGGGACACGCTGGCGGACAAGAGCAGCCCCATCGTCTACCCGGCGCTCGAAGCTCCCGACCGCGTCTTCGCGATAGCCATCGCTCCCAAGACCAAAGGGGACGACGACAAGCTGATGATTGCCCTGGCCAGGCTCCAGGAGGAGGACCCGGCACTGCTGCTGGAGCGGAATGCCGAAACCCATCAGACCCTGTTATGGGGCACCGGCGATACCCACCTGGACATCACGCTGGAGAGGCTGAGCCGCAAGTTCGGCGTGGAGGTGGAGGAAATTCCCCTGAGGATCCCCTACCGGGAGACCATCATGGGGCCCGGCAAAGCTATCGGGCGCCACGTCAAGCAGAGCGGCGGCCACGGCCAGTATGCGGTCTGCAACCTGGAAGTGGAGCCTCTGGAACGCGGCGCCGGTTTCGAGTACGTCAACAAGATCTTCGGGGGATCCGTGCCGTCGCAGTTCATCCCCTCGGTGGCCAAGGGTGTGGAGAAGACCATGTCCGAGGGTGCGGCCGCGGGCTACCCGGTGGTCGACGTGAGGGTGAAACTCGTCGACGGCAAGTTTCACGCCGTGGACTCATCGGACATGGCATTTCAGATTGCCGGGAGCATCGGCTTCCGGGAGGCGGTAGCCAACGCCGGCGTCGCGCTGCTGGAGCCGGTCATGGACCTGGAGGTGATGGTTCCCGAGTCCTATCTAGGCGACATCATGGGCGACCTCAACTCCAAGCGCGGCAGGATTCAGGGGACCAGCGCGGTGGGCGGGGGCCGGCAGCTGGTCAAAGCCAAGGCGCCCATGGCCGAGATCGCCCGCTACGCCATCGATCTGAGATCGATGACCGGCGGACAGGGAACCTTTAGATCGACCTTCTCGCACTATGAGCAGGTCCCGCCTCACCTCGCCGAGAAGATCATCGCCGAAGCCAAGAGTGCCAAGGAATCGAAATAGACCCGGTCGGGGGGACACGCCCCGACTCCCCGCCCAAAGTCCGGTATGCACAACCGGACCCGTAACTCCCCAAAATCTGTAACCCCCGGCCGCATGCTCTGGCGGGGCCTGAGGAAGCGGTGCCCTTTCTGTGGAAGCGGCGGGCTGTTCGACGGGTGGTTCCGCATGAAGCCGTCGTGCCCGGCGTGCAAACATCATTTTTCGCAGGAGGAGGGGTTCTTCCTGGGAGCCTACGCGCTTAACTTCACGATATCGGAAGGCCTGCTGCTGCTCTGCCTCATCCCCTACATCGTGATCTCAGCGGCAAACCCCACCGAGGAGATGGCGGTGCTCCCATTTGCGATCGCGGCGCTGATCGCGGGCGTGGCGGGCCCGATCGTCTTCTACCCCTTCTCGAGGACCCTCTGGGTGGCGCTGGATCTGATGGTCAGAGGGGGCCGGAACCTACAGAAGTAGCGAGTCTTCAGTCGAGGCTGTTGTCGGTTTCGCCGTCCTCGCCCGGAGTCCCCTCGTCTCCCTCTTCGCCCGCCGACCCCGGCTCGGACGGCTGGCCGGCCGACCCGTCGGCAGCCTTCTTGGGAGCCGCCTTGCTGGTAGCGCTGGTTCCGGGCGAAGTCCGGGGAGAGGGCGCCGGAGACGCTCTGGGCAGGGTGGCCGTGCTGCTGCCGGACTGAACCCCGCCGACATCGGGGATCACCAGATCGCCTTCCTTGTTCTGAGCGGTTGCGGGAGCCTTGGCCGCCGAAGAGGTCCGGCTCGACGCGGCCCTCTTGGTCGATTTGGTCGACCCTGTCGGGGTGCCCGCCGCTTCGTCCAGGCCGGGCGACGGCGAGACGGCCGGAGCGACTCCGCCTTCCTGGAAGTAGAACGCTCCCTGCATTCCCTGGCCGACGTGGAAACGGCAGTAGAAGGGAATCACGCCCGAGTCCGGAAGCTTGAACTGCCCCTCGATCTGGCCGCCCGGCGCGAGCTTGTGGTCCACCTCTAGGGAGTCGATGGTAAACGTGTGCTCAGCCTGACCCAGGTTGTCCAGCTGCACGTTGACGTTGCTTCCGGGAAGCACCTTGACGAAGGTCGGAGTGAAGGAGAAATCCTTGATTTGAAACTCGACGGCTATGTTGGTGCCCACTCCGCTGAAGTCCTTCAGGCCCATGTTGTTGACCGGGCCCGTGAGCTGGACCGGCACCGCCGGGGAAGGCGAGGGGCTGGGGGATGCGACCTGCGTGACGGGAGGTTCGGTGTCCACGGCAGCCTGCTGCGGGCGGGCACAGGCGGACCCGGCCAGGCACAAAACGAGTCCGATGAGAGTTGATCTTTTCAAGTGGCCGGCCCTCCCGGGGGCGCATGGATATGAAGCGTGCGAAGAATCATAGCCGTCTTGAGGAGGTTCAGGCGAACAGCGGTTCGGCTCGGCCACCCGATCCGAGCGAACAACGCCACGTTTCGGCTCCGCCCGATCCGAGCGAACGGGGCACGGGTAATGCTTCCTGTCGAACGAAGTTCAGGGGTCCTGGAAGTGGGGCTTGAGGTGCTGGTAGGTCTGCGCCAGCTCCTCCGGCAGAACCTTGGCCTCGGCAACTACAGGCATGAAGTTGGTGTCGCCGGACCAGCGGGGCACGACGTGCATGTGAAGGTGGCCCGGGACTCCGGCTCCGGCCGCAGCCCCCAGGTTGGCGCCGAGATTGAGGCCCTCCGGCGCCATCGCCGCCTTGAGCGCCAAAATTCCTCTGAGGGTCAGCGCCATGAGCCCTTCCAGCTCCTGAGCGGTCAGCTCCTCCATATCGGCCACATGTCTGAGGGGCGATATGAGCAGGTGGCCGGTGTTGTAGGGAAACCTGTTCAGCACCACCAGGCACAGCTCGTCGCGGAACAGGACGAAGCTTGTTTCGAGATCACCGGTTGCCGCATCGGAGCACAAGAAGCACTCCTCCGAAGGCGCGGAGCGCAGATACTCCATCCTCTGCCGGAACATTCGCTCCATCGCCTAGTGGGGAGAGATACGGCGCGACCGCACCTCCTCACAGATCTCGGACAGGAAATCGTCCAGGGCCACGCCGCGGCGTTCGGTGCCTCCCCTGGGCTTCACCGAGAGGGTGCCGGCCTCCTCCTCCTTGTCCCCCACCACCAGCTGGTAGGGAACCCTGGAAGTCTGCGCCTTGCGGACGCGGTTGCCCAGAGTCTGGTCGCTGTCGTCGACGATCACCCGGATACCGGCATCACGCAGCGTCTGAGCCACCCGGTGAGCGTAGGGGTGGTGCCGGTCGGAGATCGGGATAGCGGTCACCTGGTCGGGGGCCAGCCAGGTGGGGAAGGCGCCGGCGTAGTGCTCCAGCAGGATGGCGAAGAAGCGCTCGACCGATCCAAATAGGGCGCGATGGATCATGTGCGGCAGGCGCCGGGTCCCGTCCTCGGCGATGTACTCCATGCCGAACCGGTTCGGGAGCTGGAAGTCCACCTGCAGGGTCGACAGCTGCCAGCGGCGGTTCAGCGCGTCCTTGATGTGGACGTCGATCTTCGGAGCGTAGAAGGCCCCCTCCCCCTCGGCCACCTTGAACGGGATGCCGGCGGTGACCAGAGCCCGGCGAAGGGCCTCGGTGGCGACGTCCCAATCCGCGGGCTCGCCGACGTACTTCTCCGGGCGGGTAGCCAGCTCGGCCTCGAACTCGGTGAGGCCGAACGCGGTGAGGACGTCGAGGACGAACTGCAGCAGACCGGCCAACTCGTCCTGGAGCTGGTCGGGGGTGCAGAAGATGTGGGCATCGTCCTGGGTGATGCCCCGAACCCGAGTGAGCCCATGCAGCACGCCGGAGCGCTCGAACCGGTAGACGGTCCCGAACTCGAATAGCCGGAGGGGCAGCTCGCGGTAGGAGCGGGTGCGCGACTTGTAGATCAGGATGTGCATCGGGCAGTTCATCGGCTTGGGGTAATAGGTAGCCCCCTCCAGCTCCATCGGGGGATACATGCTGTCCTTGTACCAGTCGAGGTGGCCGGAGATCTCTAACAGTGTCGACTTGGTCAGGTGCGGGGTCCAGACGAACTCGTAGCCGGCCTTCTCGTGCTCGGCCTTCGAGTAGTCCTCCATGATCTTGCGGATCAGTCCCCCCCTCGGGTGGAAGACCGCCAGTCCGCTGCCGATCTCCGGTGGGAAGTGGAACAGGTCCATCTCCGGGCCCAGTTTGCGATGGTCGCGCTTGGAAGCCTCCTCGAGACGCCAGAGGTACTCCTGAAGGGCCTTGGGCGATTCCCACGCGGTGCCGTAGATCCTCTGGAGCATCGGCCGGTTTTCATCGCCCCGCCAGTAGGCTCCCGAGCTGCGAGTGAGCTTGAACGAGCGGATCCGGCCGGTCGACGGAAGGTGGGGGCCGCGGCAGAGGTCTACGAACTTGTCGGCGTTGCGGTAGAGCGAGACGCGGTCGCCGCTAACTCCCTGCTCGCCGGCTTCGGGGTCCATCTCACGAATCCACTCGAGCTTGTAGGGCTGGTCCTTGAAGATCTCGGCGGCCTGGTCGAGGGACACCTCCTCCCGGGTGAACGGCTGGTCCTGCTGAACGATGTCGGCCATCTTCTGCTCGATCATCTCGATGTCCTCGGGGGTGAACGGCCTGCCGATATCGAAGTCGTAGTAGAAGCCGTCCTGAATCGGGGGGCCGCCGGCGTACTTGGCGTTGGGCCAGAGCGACAGCACCGCTTGGGCCAGTACGTGAGCGGTCGAGTGCCTCAGCACCTGGCGCCCCAGGTCGTCCTTTTGAAGCAGGACCCGGGACTCTCCGTGGGGGGGCCGCGCAAGGTCGACCTGGGAGCCGTCCGGCAGCAGATAGGCGACCGCGTCTTTACGCCTCGGATCGTTCATATAAGGTCATTATCCATGTCCCCCGAGCTACTCCACCTCCTCAGGCAGCAGATCCGCACGTCCGGGCCGATGCGATTCGACACGTTCATGGACACCGTTCTCTACTCCGATCCGCACGGGTACTACCGGCACAACGTCCCGGGCGCCGACTCCGACTACCGTACCGCCCCCTCCCTTACGCCCTGGTTCGGGAAGCTGGCGGCGCGGGACCTGAAGGCCACCTGGAAGGCTCTGGGCTCCGCGGAAGAGTTCACGGTGGCCGAGGTGGGAGCCGGGAACGCCGATCTGGCGGCCTCCGCGGTCTCGGCGGCGACCGGCCCTTTTGCGGCTGCTCTTCGGTGGACATTCGTCGAACCCATCGAGTTCGTCGCAAGTCTCCAGAAGGGCAGGCTCGGATCCCGGGACCGTTTCTCGTGGGTGGAGCGCCTGGAGGATCTCGCGCCGCTCACCGGGGTCATCCTGGCCAACGAGGTCCTCGACAACTTTGGGTTTCGGATCTTCCAGATCGGGGAGTTCGGGCCGATGGAGGTGCGGGTGGGCGCAACCCGCACCGCTCTTCAGGAGGTGCTCACGCCCCTGGATGCCGATGGCGAAGCAATGGTGGGACCGGCTCTTAAGCATCTGGAGGAGGGAGACCGTGTCGAGGTTCGCACCGGCGTGGAGAGTTGGGTGGCCCAGGCCTCCCAGGCCTTGCACCGTGGCGCACTGCTCGTGGTGGACTACGGGGACGTCGAGCCGGAGATCTGGACCAAGCGCCCGTCGGGCTCGATGGTCACCTACCGGCAGGGCCGGCTCGGCCTGGACCCGTTCGGCGACCTGGGCTCGACCGATATCACGGCCCACGTCAACTTCTCGGAGCTCGCACGGGCGGCCGAACGGGCAGGAATGCTCGTCTGCCCCCTCCGGACCCAGCGTGAGTGGCTCGAATCCTTGCGGTTGGGGAAGGTCATCGAGGAGTTCCGCCACTCGGAGGCCATCGCCCGGTTCGAGGGGCGGCACGGTGACTGGGTTGGATTGGTCGCGGAACGCTCACGGGTCGAGACCCTGGCCGGCCGAGGGGGCCTGGGCGACTACCTGGTGTTCACCGCGAGGGCTAAAGCGCCGTCCACTCCCTGATTGCATCGAGCACGCCGTCGGCGATCCTGCCCGGCCGCTCCCCTATCCCGAATACCGTCTTGCGATCCCCCCGGGGGTCGATCTCAACCACCTTTGCCCCCTCTGTGACGTGTGCGCCGTCGTGAACCAGCCCTCTCAGAATGCCGGCGAGCGGTGCCTGTAGCGCAATCTCGTCGATCCAGGCAACGATCTGGCCGCACTCCACCTCCTCGCCGATCTCCTTGGTGGTGCTGAACCGGCCGGCGTAGGGGGAGTGGACGAATCGATCCCGCGAGTGCCCGCTGAAGGATCGAGGCTCGCCCTCCAGCTCCAGGGTCCCCCCCTCGCAGAGCACGGTACCTAAGTGCTCACCCCACTGAGTCTCCACGACCCAGTGGACGTTCCGGCCGGCGATGAAGTTCGGACCGAGCCCGATCGTCAGCGGAGCGAAATCGATCTGAGACTCGGGGTTAACCCTCTTACGCATGCGGGCATCCACAAGGATCTGGGGCTCCAGATGGTAGATCAGGGCGTCAAAATCGCCTACGACGACCGGAAGGATCTCGTGCGCCCTAAGCGCCCCGTCGACCAGCCGCAGATCGTCCAGCCGCTCGGCAGTCACATCCTCGAGCGCGCAGCTGCCCTCGAAGAGAGCGTTCGTGAACGCCATCCCTCGTCTTTGAGCAGCGGGTGCCGGCTCGTCGTGGATGAGCACCTGGAATCCGGCCTTGAAGAGGCGATGAGCGACGGCCGAGCCGACGTCGCCGCTTCCCCGTACAACGATCAGGGCGCCGGCCACGGCTCTTTCTCCGAAAGAACTGTGGCCGGCGCCCTGGCTGGAGCTTGTGGGGCTCTACGCCTCGGCCCCGGCAGGAATGTGGCGGTCGATCTGAGACTTGATCGCACTGGCCGGACGTGCGCCCACCACACGAACCTTCTCCGCACCTTCAGCGAACAGAAGGAGCGAAGGAATGGACATCACGCCGTACTCACCGGTGATCCTCGGGTTGGCGTCGATGTCCAGCTTCAAGACCTTGAGCCGGGCCCCGTAATCAATGGCGAGCTTGTCCACCTCACTTGCCACTAACCGGCAGGGTCCGCACCACTC
>JBBDRH010000190.1:6182-7591 GCA_040905645.1 Actinomycetota bacterium | reverse complement strand
CTACCCATCAGCGTCACATTCTCAGGGGCCTGGCTGCCTCTCTAATCGTCGAGGAGCGAATCCGGACCTCCGAGGCCAAGGCCAAGCGCCTGAGGCCGTATGCGGACAAGCTGGTGACGCTGGGCAAGACCGACACGTTGCACGCCCGGCGCCAGGCCCTGGACGACATCAAGGACTCCGATGTCATCCACAAGCTCTTTGCCGAGATCGCCCCCCGGTATGCAGATCGCAACGGTGGTTACACCCGGATTCTCAAGCTCGGCCCCCGCAAGGGAGATGCGGCCCCCATGGCGATCATTGAGTTTGTCGAGGGCGAAGCCGAAGTCCGCTCCGCTGAGGAGGAGGCCAACAAGCGCCGGGTTCTGAGGCGTCGCCGCAAGGACGACGAGGAGAAGCCGGCGAAGGCCGCGAAGGCGTCCAAGCCCAAGGCTGCCGAGCCCGAAGAGGAGGATGAGGAGCAAGAGGCTCCGGCGGCCCCGAAGGCGAAGCCTGCCCCGAAGGCCAAGGCCAAAGCCGAGGACACTTCATCTGCCGAAAACGTTGAGCCGGAGGCATCAGAAGAAACCGGCGGCGAAGCCAAAGCCGGCGACGAGTAGCACTCCTATGAAGACTTACCGGATGATCGTGGCCTATGACGGCGCGCCGTTCCACGGCTTCGCCCGGCAGCCCGGGCTCGACACCGTTCAGGGCTCGATCGAAGCTGCTCTGGGCAAGGTTCTGGGCGCCGAGATGCTCACCTCCGCCGCAGGGCGCACCGATGCTGGAGTTCACGCACTCGGACAGGTCATGTCGTTCAGGAGCGACGGGGTCACCGACCCGGACGATCTTGCCAAACGTTTGAACCAGATGTGTGGTCCAGCCATTGCAATCATCGGCCTGGGGGAGGCGCCGGAAGGCTTCGATGCCCGATTCTCGGCCGAGGCCCGGACCTACGAGTACGGGATCTTCACCAGGCAGGTTCAGGATCCCTTTGCCAGGCACACCACCTGGCACTACCCGTTCCCGCTGGACATGGAGCTGATGGGTAAGGCCGCAGCTGCACTTCTGGGCGAGCACGCCTTTGACTCGTTCGGCAGGGTCGAGGAGGGGCGCAACCCGGTGCGCAGGGTGGAGTCGATCGACATAGAGCACGACGGCGACCTCGTAACCATCCGCATCACCGCAAATTCTTTCCTTCAGCAGATGGTTCGTTCGATTGTAGGGACGCTGGTCCAGGTGGGGATCGGGAAAGTCCATCCCGACGAGATGGGTCGAATTCTGCACTCACGCAACAGAGCTGAAGCCGGACCCGTGGCGCCGCCGCACGGTTTGTTCCTGGTGTCGGTGAGCTACCCGGAAGAACTGGTGTGAACCATCATCGCGAAGCCATGATGGTTAATAGGAAGATTGGCGCCGAAGGCGCCGCCATG
>JBBDRH010000190.1:0-6082 GCA_040905645.1 Actinomycetota bacterium | reverse complement strand
CCTTCATCGCGAAGCCATGATGGTTAATAGGAAGATTGGCGCCGAAGGCGCCGCCGTGTATTTGTATCTAGGATAGGAATTGAAAATGCAAAAGACCCATTCGGTTAAAGAGTCCGAGATCAATCGCCAGTGGTGGGTCGTGGACGCGGAAGGAATTGTGCTCGGCCGGTTGGCCGCTCAGGTCGCCCACGTGCTGCGAGGCAAGCACAAGCCCACCTACACGCCGCACCTCGATACCGGGGATCACGTGGTGATCGTCAACGCGTCCAAGGTGAAGCTGAGCGGCAACAAGATCAACCAGAAGATCTGGTACCGGCACTCCGGCTTTCCGGGAGGGATGCGGGAAATCGGTTACAGCAAGCTGATGGCGGAGCGGCCTGCGCTGGCGGTCGAGAAGGCGGTCAAGGGAATGCTGCCTCACGGTCCCCTGGGCCACACCATGGCCACCAAGCTTCAGGTTTACGCAGGTGCGGAACACCCTCATCAGGCTCAGAAACCTCAGCCGATGGTTGTCAGCAACACTTTGGGCGTCGGGAGGACTGACTGATGGCTGCTGTTAAAGAACTGTCTCGTGCAACGGGCCGGCGCAAGGAAGCGGTGGCGCGGGTAAGGCTGATGCCGGGTACCGGCGAGTTCAAGATCAACGGGGGCCGGACGCTGTCGGACTACTTCCCCAACCTGGCGATTCGCCGGGTGATCCTCGAGCCGCTCGAGGTTCTTGAGCTCACGAAGTCCTACGACATCATCGCGATCATCGAGGGCGGCGGCATCAACGGCCAGGCCGGAGCGTTGCGTCACGGAATCGCCCGGGCCCTGATAGCGCTGGACCCCGAGCTCAGGCCCGCCCTCAAAAAGGAGGGGTTCCTCACCCGGGACTCCCGGATCAAGGAACGCCGAAAGTACGGGCTCAAGAAGGCCCGCAAGGCGCCGCAGTACTCGAAGCGTTAGCCTTCGTGGCCCGGCAGGGGCAAGAAAGTGCCGGCCGCTCGGCTCCGAAGGCTGGAGTCGCCTCGCTTCCCCGACCCTTTCTTGCCCCCTGCCTCGATGCCCTTACCTTTCCTCACATGCGGCGCCCCTTTGAGCCTTCACATTTATGAGTAGGAAACCAAATGCGGCGCCTTTTTAGCCTTCACATTTATGAGTCGTAAAAAACTGTTTGGGACCGATGGGGTCCGCGGTCTTGTCGGCGTCGATCTCACCGCGGATCTTGCCCTCTCCCTGGGACGTGCCGCCGCGTTCGAGCTGGGGGCTGGGACTGAACGCCCCACCTTTGTGGTCGGCAGGGACACCCGAATCTCCGGTCAGATGCTCGAGGCTGCGCTCTCCGCGGGTATCCTGTCGGCCGGCGGCGAGGTCGAGGTGGCCGGCGTAATTCCGACCCCCGGCGTTGCTTTCCTCGTACTGGAGATGGCGGCGGCCGCCGGGGCGGTAATATCGGCCTCCCACAACCCCTCTCAGGACAATGGGATCAAGTTCTTCGGGCCCGACGGCTCCAAGCTCAGCGACGAGATCGAGGAGCGGATCGAGCAGAGCGTCACCTCGGGGCCCCCCGGTCCGAACCGCGGCCGCCTGGGGAAGCTGAGGACGTTGGAGGATGCCGGCTCCAGGTACGTCCAGCATGCTCTGGAGGCGCTCGAGGGCAGGCGCCTGGAAGGCCTGAAGATCGTGCTCGACTGCGCTCACGGGGCGGCTTTTTTGACCAGTCCAGAGGCGTTCCGGCGGGCGGGTGCGGATGTGATGGTGATGAATGCCCAGCCCAACGGCGTAAACATCAACGAGGGTTGCGGGTCAACCTACCCCGAGGTGGTGGCAGCAGAGGTTTTGAGAAGCGGAGCCGACCTCGGCCTGGCGCTCGACGGCGATGCGGACCGAGTGATCGCAGTCGACGAGGCCGGCGAGGTGGTGGACGGAGACTGCATGATCGCCGCGCTTGCAATCGAGCTCAAGGAGCAGAAAAGGTTGCCCCACGACCTCGTGGTGTCCACGGTGATGGCCAACCTGGGCTTTCGCCTGGCGATGGCATCGAACGGGATCGAGCTGGTGGAGACCCCCGTGGGGGACCGGTACGTCCTGGAGGCTATGCGTGCCCGCGGAGCCGGGATCGGCGGGGAGCAGTCGGGCCATATCATCCTCTCCGAGTTCTCCACCACAGGGGACGGTCTCCTGACCGGCCTGAGGCTGGCCGCAAGGATGGTCTCGAGCGGACAGAAGCTTTCGGCGCTGGCCTCCGTGGTGGAGAAGTTCCCGCAGGTGCTGCTGAACGTAAGGATCGCGGAACCGGGCCGGTTGAGGTTGTCACCCAGGATCGAATCCGAGGTTCAGAATGAGCGGGGGCGATTGGGCGACGCCGGCAGGGTGCTGGTGCGAGCTTCCGGCACGGAACCGTTGGTGAGGGTGATGGTGGAGGCGAAAGAGCACCGGGATGCGACGGAAACCGCCGGCCGGCTGGCCCGGCTGATCGCGGAGGAGCTCGGTGAGGATAGAGTTGCAGAGTATTGAATAATTCGTGCCTGAAAGCCATGAATACCACTCACGGGAGGTAGGCAATTGACCATTCATAATGCAGGATCTCAACCGCTGCGAGGCCCCCGGACGTGGTGGCTCTGCGGCATCTTAGCAACAGGGCTTTTCTTGGGCGCATGCGGCTCAAACGACGACGACGACTCATCCAAGGCCAAGGAGTCACCCGGGGCGAGCGCAGATTCGCTCGCCAGGTACAAAGAGGGGAGCGAGCTCCCCGCCGACTGGCCTGAGAACGACGTCCCAGTGCCTTCCGGAGCGACGGTAGTGGCTTCCATATCCAAGGCCACCGTCGCCGATCAACCCGGAGAGGCGTCGACGGTCCTCTACCTGGTGACCCAAACGCCGCAGGAGATCCATGACTTCATGGCCGCGGAGCTGCCCAAGAAGGGTTGGACTCTGCTGGAAGCGTCGACACCGGCCGACACGGGCTTTTCGGTGACCAGCGCCGAGGGCAACGGCTACATAGCCGTGTTCACCGCCGGCGAGGGCATTGCACCTGCAGACGTCGCGGACGCCGACAAGGTCACCCTCCAGATCATCCTCGCCAAAGCACCCCCTGCCGGCGAGGCCAGCCCGGAAGGCAGCCCGAAGGGGTAGTCGGTCCGATCCCCGACTAACGCTTCCTTTGGTCGGGTCGGTGGTCTTCGTATCCGCCTACGGCTGCCCGGAGCCTTGCCTTGAAAGCTGCCGAATCAAGCTCGTTCTCGTCCTGTGGGTCCGGCTCTTCGGATGCGGCGCCGGCGGCTTGAGCGGGCGCCGCAGGACTCAGAGGCGATTGAACTCGGGGCCTCGAAGCTTGAGGCACAGGGGATTGAACCCGGACCTTTACGCCCGAAGGGGTAGTCACGGGAGATGACTCCCTGGATGGCGACGATTCCCTAACGGGGGCCGGTGGTCTCCTGGGCGGTTTCGAGGCAACCGGGGGTCTTGTGTGCTTCCGGGATCGCGGGGCCTGGCCGACCACATAATCGTCAAACTTGCTGGAGCGTTTTTTCGCCCGTTTGCCACCGGTGCGTGCTTCCGCGGCAGCGTAGTGATAGTAGTAGCTGCTGCTCGTATCTCCCCCCATAGCGTTGAGTGCGACGCCGAGCACGCGCACACCGGTGCGCTCAAAGTTCTTTGCCACATCCAAAGCCTTGTGGGCACTGGTTTGTCCGGCCCTGACCACCAGGATGACGCCGTCCGACTGGGGTGCCAGGGCGGTAGCGTCCGTAACGGGAAGCGCGGGAGGGGTGTCGAGGATGATGACGTCGGCGATGCTTGACGCCAGATCAAGTATGTCGGCCATTCGCTGGCTTCCCAGTAACTCGGAAGGGTTGGGTGGAAGGCGGCCGGACATGACTAAGAAGAGATTGGGGATGTTGGTGTTCCACACCGCTTCCTCCAGGTCGGCCTGGCCGCTGAGCACCTCGGAGAGGCCAACCCCTTGAAAATCGGGGAAGTAGTTCTTCAGCGTCGGCTTGCGAAGATCCGCTTCGATAAGAAGAACGCGTAGGTCCGTGGCCGCAATGCCGGCGGCCAGGTTAACGGCTACCGTGGTCTTGCCTTCGCCGGCCAGGGTGCTGGTGATCAGCACTCTTTGGACCGGTTCGTCGACGGAAAAGAACTGGATATTGGTTCTGAGAATCCGTATGGCCTCCGACTCGGGGGAGTTCGGTGCGTCTCGGAGGAAAATGCTCCAGTCTTTGCTGTTGGGAGCTAGCGGAACCGTAGCGATCCCGGGCAGGGGAGCGAAAATTCGTTCGACGTCCTCCTTGGTCTTCACCGTCAAATCGAGCTGCTCGAGGACGAACGCAATCCCGATGCCCAGCATTATCCCCAGGAGGCCCCCAACTATTCCATTTTGAACAGGCTTGGGGCTGACGGGGTCTTCGGGTTCCAGGGCACGCTCGAGGACACTCGCCGTAACGAGTGTGCCCCCTCCAAAACGGTTGTCTTCATCTTCGACGAAGGTGGTAACAAGCGCGTTGGCATAGGTTGCTGCGGCCGCCGGCGAGGGAGCGCTCACGGTAACCTCGATCAACCGCGTATCGGGAATGATCTTGGTCTCGATACGTTCGGTGAGCTCTTCGGGAGAAATCGAAGCGTTCGTCTTCTCCACCACAAGCTCCGCCAGGGGACGACTCTTGAGGATCTCGGCGTAAGAGCTGACGAATTGTTGCGACATGGTCAACTCTTGAAGTGCGCCTGCGGCGTCATCTTTTTCGATCGTTCTGGGCCCGACGAAGACCTTCGCCGAAGCGGCATATGTCGGCGATACCCTCGCCGAAAATGCAAGTGCGGATCCGGCGGACAGGGCGACGCACAGAATGATGAGGACCTTGCGACCCCAGAGGATGCGCAGGTAGTCACGCAGCTCCACAGCTCACAACCTTTCGCCCGGAATGGCTCCGGTGGGTGGTTCGGACGCTCTTATTATGGCTGCTCGGCGGAGCTAGCCCGAGATGGAATTCAGCGCCTCGTTCCGCCGGCGTCCGGCCCGCACCATGACTGTACCCAACAAGATTGTGGCAATGCCGGCTGCAAGCAGCGGCAGCGCTTCGATACCCGTGCGAGCCAGCCCTCTGGTCACGGTGGTCGCCGGTGAAGCGCTGCCCACCGTGCCCGCAGCAGCAGCAGGAGTGGAGGCACCGCCGCCTGCACTTGCCGCGGCACTGGAGCTGGAGCTGGAGCTGTTGTTGTTGTTGACGATGATGGGTCCGGACCTGCCGCCAGGGTCGGTGAGGCCATTAAAGATGAATATGTTTCTGGTGATATCGCCGGGGCTGAGCGTTGCGCCCACCGCAATAACCTGAATTCTTGCCCTAGCGGTCACCGTTTGTGTAGTTTGCGCCAGGCTGAAGGTAGCCTCGGTGAGGTTGACCAACTCCAACCTGAGGGTGACGGTGGTGTTGGGGCTCCACCCCGAACCGGTCACCTGAACGGTCTCGCCTGCGAACACGGCGCTCCGGCTCACGCTGATGGTGGGCGAGCTGGACACCGGGTATGGCGTGGCAACCGGTGCTGTTCCGGTGGCCGCGATGTCGTAGACGCCGGCTGCCGTGCCCGAGGGGATTGTGACACTTACCGAAAACGAACCCGAAGAGTTGGCGGTTACGGTCGTCAGGGTCTGGGCAAGAGCTGAGCCCGGCAGAGCAAAGACGATGGACAGCGAAAGGAACAAGCAAATAAGAGGTCCTACCCGCCGTTTTCTTTGCATTAAGTTGCCTCTCTCTACCTAAATGTTGTTGTCCCGATACTACGTTTTTGATCTGAAAGTGACAATTACCAGGTCACAGGGTCACGACTTTGGAGCCAAGCATACTATTCCGTTCCCTGCGACGTCGACGTTAAAACAAGATTTCCACCAACGGTAGATGCAAATCCAGGACGATTAAATCATATGGGCGTAATTGTTAAAAGTAGGTTCTGACCTTAGAGCGTGAGGATAGGGCCCTTGACTCCCTTGAAGAAATTGCGAGTATCGAAGATCAGTCGGGAGTGGCGGGAGATCCATTGCGGCTCGTAAGCCCGGTGATCCGTGTGAAGGACGACGATGTCCGCTGAGCCCAAGACTTCC
>JBBDRH010000189.1:0-1280 GCA_040905645.1 Actinomycetota bacterium | reverse complement strand
CCCCCCCGCGCTGACTCATTTGTACGCATAACTCTCGTTCGCTCAAACGAAAGCGAGCTATGCACCCACGCGGATACGTGGAACTCCATCTTCATACCGCCTTTTCACTTCTCGACGGCGCATCGTTGCCGGAGGAGATGATCGAACGGGCCGTCGAGCTTGACTACCAGGCACTGGCAGTGACCGACCACAACGGGCTCTACGGCGCGATGGAGTTCGCCCAGGCCGCGAAAGCCGCCGGTATCCAGCCGATCACTGGCGCGGAGATCACTCTGACCGATGGCTCCCACCTCACGCTGCTGGCCGAGACATCGACCGGATACGCCAACCTCTGCCGGTTGATCACCGCGGCGTATAGGGGGGAACAATTTTCCCCGCCATGTAGGGTCCCACGACCCTGTGGGACCGGTGTTCAGGCAGATACGGGCCGGCAGGGTCGCCGGCCCCTACAAGAAACCGATCCCTCCAATCGCACCAATCCACAACTGGACCCCGCCCTGCTCCGGAAACACACCGGAGGGCTCATCCTGCTCACCGGCTGCCGGCAAGGCAAACTGGCGCAACTGATCAACGCGGACGACCTCTCCAGTGCCGAAGATCTGCTCAACATGTATATCGACTGGTTCGGCAAGGACAATGTTTATGTCGAGCTGCAGCAGAATCTGGTGCACGGTGACACCCGGCGCGTCCACCAGATGGTTCGGCTGGCAAAACAGGTCGGGCTGCCCTATCTCGCCACCGGCAATGTCCACTACCATCGGCGGGAGCGGCATCAGCTGCAGGATGTCCTGGTGGCGATCAGAAACCGGACGACGCTCGACGGCTCGCATCAGTTCCGACGCCCCAACTGCGAGTTCGATCTGCAACCCGCCGAGCAGGTGGCGGTCCGGTTCGCCAGCTATCCGGAAGCGCTGGACGCCACGCTGGAGATTGCCGAGCGCTGCGCGAAGTTCGACCTGACAACCGATCTGGACTACGCCTTTCCGGATCACCCCACCGAAGACGGCGAAACCCAATCCGACGTGCTGGAACGTCTCTGCCGTAAAGCAATGGATATCCGTTACCCTTCGGGCAGCGAGTTCCGCGAACGAGCCGAAGATCGGCTCCAGGAAGAGATGCGGCTGATCACGAAGCACAAGCTATCCGGCTTCTTCCTGCTCTATCAGGATCTGATGCGCCTGGCGGAAGAGGTCGCAGAGGAGGTTCGCGGTCCGAGCCTCGCCCGGAGTCACTCGATGCTGCCGCCGGGCCGAGGTCGGGGATCTTCGGTCGGTTCGATC
>JBBDRH010000188.1:0-7629 GCA_040905645.1 Actinomycetota bacterium | reverse complement strand
CCCCTGCTGCAACCCTCCGATGTATCCCAACTGCCACCTCCTTGTCGCGAACCACAACTGGACGACCTTGATCGCACAGGACCGGTAAGAAGTGGTGGATCATTGGAGGATGTGTATCAACTGCCGTTTGCAACGGACGTCGCTGCGCTCCGCCTCTGAAACGGCAGTACGTTAAGCGGCATTGTTGTCGAGGAAGCAGCCGGATGACGCGCGTTACGTTACAGGGAGGAACAAAGTGAACACGCTCGATAAAGACTACTCAGCGGGGCTCTTCGACAATTGTGATCCCCCTTGCCTTTCACTCTATCAGCCGACGCATCGGCACCATCCGGAAAATCAGCAAGATCCCATACGGTTCGGGAATCTTGTGAATGCACTGGAGGGGTCGCTCCTGCAACAATTCCCGAAGGACGAGATACGGCCATTGCTGGAACCGTTCCTGGCATTGGCTGATGACCGCGACTTCTGGAATCACACCCTCGACGGCCTGGCAGTACTGGGTGCACGGGGCATATTCCGGGTTTACAAGCTTCAGCGGCCGGTCGCTGAATTGGCTGTCGTGGCGGATAGCTTCCACAGCAAACCCCTGATGCGCATCCTTCAGTCAGCCGACCGTTATCACGTTCTCGGCTTGAACCGAAAGGAGATCAAGTTCTTCGAGGGCAACCGTGATGCTTTGGACGAGATCGAACCGGCCCAGGGTGTCCCGCGGACCATCACCGAGGCGCTGGGAGAAGAATTGACCGACCCACACCAGACCGTCGCCTCATACGGAGGTGTGAGTGGCGGGCACTCGCCCATGCATCACGGCCACGGCGGGAAAGAGTCTGAGGTGGACATCGACGCGGAACGCTTCTTCCGCGCCGTCGACCGCGCGGTCCTGGAGCACCACTCTCGGCCATCGGGCCTGCCGCTGATCCTAGCGGCGCTGCCGGAGCATCATCATATGTTCCACGCCGTTAGCCACAATTCGTTTGTCATACGGGAAAGCATCGATATCCACCCGGATGCCCTGTCGTCGATCGACGAACTCCGCCAGCGCGCCTGGCAGCTCATGGAGCCTCGCTATCTGGAGCGCCTGGCCGCCCTGGTCGAGGAGTTCGGCAACGCAAGGTCCGAGGGGCTCGGTGACGACGAGCTACCACAAGTCGCCAAGGCGGTCGTGGAAGGGCGGGTCGCCACACTGCTGATCGAAGCCGGCCGCGAGGTTCCTGGCCGGATCAATGTCGCGACCGGCGACATCGAGTTGGACAACCTGACGCACCCGGAGGTTGATGACGTGCTCGACGACCTGGGGACGTTATCCCGGAAGATGGGTGGACAAGTCGTTATCGTCCCCACCGAACGGATGCCGACGAATACCGGAATAGCTGCGATCTACCGGTACTGAATCGCACTTACGATAACCACAGGAGGACGGGCTTTGCATGTTCAGATCAACACCGATAGCAATATCGAGGGTAACGACCGGCGGGCTCAACAACAGTTGGAAGTGGTGGTGAGGGACGCCTTGGGTCGGTTCAGCGCGCAGATCACACGGGTGGAGGTCCACCTGCAGCGACGAGAACAGCGACAAAAATTTCAGCACCGAGGGTAAACGCTGCCTGCTGGAGGCCCGTCTCGGAGTCCATCGAGGAAGCGTCAGAGCTCATCGCCGACCCGACACTTTTCGCTCCCGTGCACTTGCCTGATGCTGCGGCCCCCGGCTAACTGAAGCGGCCGAGCAGAAACTGATCCAGGACAACCAGCGCCAGGATAAAAAAGCCCGACGAGGCGATGAACCTCACATTCAAAGGCTGCCTGGGACCCCCGCTGGGAGCGAGCATCGGCCCGATCAGCTTTATCAGGACGTAGCCGATCCACGCCAGCACCGCGATGAGCAGGACGACGTGAAAAGCCTGATAGATCGTGTTCCTGATATCTGTGACGTGAGTTAGTTTGCCGCGCCCGCCGTGCGCTTGGAGGCCAGCTCCACGAACCAGTCCCGCAGCCCCTCCATCCCCTCGCCGGTCTTGGCGCTGACGAACATTCTCGGGACGTCGGGGTGGACGCCGTCGAGGTGATGGTTGAACAGCTCTAGGTCGAAGTCCAGGTAAGGCAGCAGGTCGACCTTGTTCACGATGACCAGCTCGCACGCCCGGAACATCAGCGGGTACTTGACCGGCTTGTCCTCCCCCTCGGTGACCGAGGCGACCATGATCCGGATGTCCTCGCCCACCTTGAACTCCGCGGGACACACCAGGTTGCCGACGTTCTCGATGATCAGCAGGTCGATCTCGTCCAGCGGAAGGGACCTGAGCGCGGAGCGCACCATGTTGGCGTCGAGGTGGCACTCGCCGCCGAAGCCCGAGTCGGTGTTGATCTGTACCACGGGAATGTGCAGGTGAGCCAGGCGGTCGGCATCCAGGCTCCCCTGGACGTCGCCCTCGACCACGCCGACCCGGACCCCCTTCATGTCCTTGAGCACCCGCTGCAGCAGCGTGGTTTTGCCCGCCCCGGGGGCGCTCATGAGGTTGACCACGGTTACCGAATGCCTGTCGAAATCGTCCCGGTTGGCGTTGGCGATGGTTGTGTTAGCGTCGAGGGCGTCCTCGATCACCTTAACCTTGGTTCGGTGCATGCTCGTCCTCCTCAACCTCGATCGATTCGACTTGAAATTCCTCGCCGCTCAACACTTTGACCTTGCCGTTCACGCAGAAGGGGCACCGGAAGGTCGGGAAGTCCGGTTCCCACTCATTTTCGCAGCTCTCGCAGCGCAAGAGCGCGGGGATGATCTCCAGCTCCAGCTTGGCTCCCTCGCACGGCGTGCCCCGGGTGACTACCTCGAAGTAGAAGGACAGGGAGTCCGGAACGACCTGGCGCAGCTTGCCGACGTGGACGGTCACCACCCTGATCGGCCGCCCGGCTGCATGCTTCTCGGCGGTGGCGAGGATGGCGCTGCTGAGCGAAAGCTCGTGCACTACTGGGGGGTTGCGGCGAACTCGGCCTGCAGATCGGCCACCGTCGACAGTGTCAGATCGACTGCGTGATCCACCGCAGCCTCGACGGTCGGGCTCAGACCCAACCCAAAGTCTTCGACCTCTTCAGGCTCGCAGGCGATGATGACCACCTTGCCCGGCCATGCGCCCGTCGACTTGATGAAGCGCAGAACCGTCTGAGGGTCCATTCCGTGAGGATCCATCGCCACGCCTTCCTGAATATCGCCCTCGACCTCGTCCTCGTTCACCTCCATGACGTAGAGAGTGCCCGGCTCCCCGCCTTGCCGGCTGATGTCGACGAGCACGAGAGCGGCGTACCCGTTTTGAAGCTCGTAGGCCAGATCCAGACCGCCGATGCCGAAGTCCGTGACCAGGACGTCCTTGGGGAGCTCCCTGTTGTTGAGTCGCTTGGCGACCTCGCCCCCGAAGCCGTCGTCTTTCATCCAGATGTTGCCGATCCCGGCAACCAAAACCCTTTGGGATAGAGGGGTCATTGGGGAAGCACCTCCACTTCGTTCAGGAAGAAGAACATGAACCTGTTGCTCTCGCGCAGCAGCTCCTGGCCGGGATCGCCGTCAACGGTTACCCCGAAATGGATCGTGCCGTCGTAGTCCTTGAGGATGCGCTCGATCGTCGCGGTCTTGCCGCTCAGCATGTGATCGATGGCGTCCTGACGGTCCGACATCAGCAGTCTCAGCACCACCTTATCGCCCCGTTTGAAGTGCCTGCCGTCGACTTCGATCTCCTGCAGACCCGGCAGATCCTCGTAGCCCTCGGGGGCGCTGGGCGGGGTGGCCTGGAACCGGGAGGAGAATCCTCCGGCTGCCATCGGCGCCAGGCCCTCGAAGACCGGCATGTCCGGGTCGGCTGCCTGCTCCGGGAGGGTAGCTGCAGGTTGCAGGAACTCTGCGTACGGGTCGTGGAGCGCACTCCCCGGCTGGGTTTGTCCCAGGGAAAAAGGTGAAGCATCGAAGCCGGCAGGGGCGCGGGGCGGGGTGCCCTGGAAGCTGCTCCCAAAACGCTCCGCAAAGGGGGCTTCCTCGGGAGTAGCACCGAGAATCTCCTCACCCGCCTCCTTCATCCAGAGCCTTCCGTGCATCTTCAGCAGCTCCTCCGGAGTGACCTGACGAGCGCACGCGATCATGTCCTGGATGGCGGGGTCCTGCTGGCCGATCTCGTCGAGCATGTCGTCCGTGAGGGTCTGGGCGTGCAGCACCAACGCCTCCTCGATCTCGGTATTGTCGAAAAAGTTGACCTTGCTCTCCGGGGCGATCTGCGGATGCTCGGGCAGCATGATCGCGGCACCGAGGACGGCGTCGTCATCCTCTGTGGCCAGGACCGGCCACGAGTTGATGTTCCTGCACTCGGCCACCCGCGCATCGGTGCTCTCCAGAGGAGAGACGAACCTGCCCCCCTTGACCCGGACGAAAGGGTGAACGGAGATCATGCTCCGAAGCAGCGCCTTCGGCCGGTCGAGGGAGGGAACCTCCTCGGAGGGAACCTCGGTTCGGTTATCGATCCTGAGAGTCACTCGCGCCGTCCCGGGCGCCAGGCGTTTCACCTCGAGACGCACCTCACCTTTCACGCCACCGGTGCCGCCCTCATCCCGAAAGTCGACAGGGACAACTCCGGGCACCGACTCCAGGAACTCCACGGGCGTGTCGGCAATCGTGACTCTCTGCTCGACGGCCCGGTAGTCCTTGCCGGAGGGCACCAGGAACATCACGGTGCCTTCGATTGTCGCGGCCGGCTCGTACTCGAGCACACATTGAATCTGAAGATGGTCGTAGGTGGTGCTCAGGCGCTCCGCATAAGCGGGCGGATACACGATTCCAAAGGGGGTCGGAGTAGCGTTCTTGGCGTTGGTGGTGCTGTACGGGTACAGGGCGTAGCCCTCGTACAGCAGCGACTTGGCGAGGTCCTCGACTACATCGCTCATTGCGGACCCTCTGCGTCTATCGCCAGATTCCGGGTGGAATCGGTTGCGGATTTCACGGCGAGCCCTCTTTGGGGTGGAACGCAAACGGGTTCGGCTGGTGGAAGTCCTCGACCCCCAACAGCTTGGAGATGCAGGCATCGAAGGTTGAGAGACCTTCCTTCGCCTTGTACTCAAGCAGCTTGTCCAGGGTCTGGCGCTGCATGGCGATCCAACCGGTGTTCGGGTAGTAGAAATCGACCATCGCCCTCCAGCGCTTCACCGGGAGACGGAACTGAGCCGAGCAGCTCCACGGAACCTGCACGATCTGGATGCGGCCGTCGTCCTCCTTGTAGTAGATCGAACCCGAGAAGTGAAAGGTCATCGGGATCTCGCCGTCGGGCAGCGAGTAGAAGAACTTGGTGGCGGCTAGCTCCAGATCGAAGTTGGAGAGCACGGGCACGTCGAACGTGGTGGCGCCGATGAACGAGGGAACCAGCACGAATATCTGAGACCACAAGAAGCTCCGGGTGGTCGTCGCCCAACGGCTCGGCTCACCAAAAAGCTCGAACAGCTTTTGTTTGGTCTCGGGGTCGAACTTGCGCTGGGCCGGATCGATGTGGATCTGCACCATGAGGGCGATGGTGAAGACCTCTTTGCCGGTGGTCTCGTTGACCCCCATCGTGAACTTGAGCGACGGCCCCGAGGCGACTTTCTGAACGTCGACGCCCAGGACCGTGAACGAGGGGGCGGGCAGCACGCTCTCGGCGCCGCCCTCGAGGAACCCGCGCCTGCCGGTATAGGTGCCCGAGGGCGAATGCTGGCCGGCGATCTCCACGGGCTCCGCCGGCTTCAGCCTGGGGGCAGGAGCCTCCTCCGCCGGCTCGGGCGGCTGCTGGACCTCGTCAGTCATCTGCTTCTATCCGCAGCCTTGAGCGCCTCGAAGTAGTTCTCGACCGCAGTGCTCAGGCCAGAGCCACCTGAGATGCCCTCCCAGTTGGCTTTTATCAGCCCGACGAGCTCGTAGGCCTGATCTATGGGAGCTATCGCGTACTGGGGCGGTTCCACGAGGCGGTTGATTATCAGAGCCTCGATGTCCACCTCCAGGGTCTCGAGTATCGGGTTGAGCTCCTTCATCTCATCCCAGGAGTCGAGGTAGAGCTCGCACTCGGTGGCTCCGGCGGGGCTGGGATACAGGCCGACTATTTTTTTTGCCGTCCCGCTGAAGAAGAAGAAGCATAGGCCGATTGGGACCTGAAAGCTCGCCCACAGCTCGCCGGGAAGGTTGAAGTCGTCCAGCCACACCGTCCGGTTGCCCGCCGGCCGGTACCCGGCGTCCCCGGATCGAATTGCCCAACAGGTGGCGCAGACGCAGACAATCCGGCGCTCGTCCAGGTGGAGCAGGTGCCTGTGCTTGGTTGGGATCGGCAGATCGCAGAGGTCGCAGCGCTCCTCATCCTCCTTGGGCGGCGGTTTGACCAGCTGGCGCAATCCGGACACCATCGCCGCACGCCGGTAGGTCGCGATAGAAGAAAGCCCTCCAATCTTGCCGTTCGGAGGAACCTTTCCGTTGGTAGAAGGATCCTCCGGCGTCTTATCAGAGCTCATACCGCTAAAGCTACCTTGACTCCCACACCTTCATCGTAGAGCAGAGGAATCGGAACGAGATGCAGTCGGTCCTCGTCCAGGGAACGTCCGGCCCTGGGCAGGAAGAATCGCCTGGAGCAGGAGGGGCAGGAAAGCACGCCCTCGATCAGCTCGCCTTCATCCATCGCGGCGCCGCAACCGGCACATTGGTTCTGGTAGGCAAGCATGGTTCCGTCCACGTTAGCCACCAGCAGCTTGAGGCCCGACATGTTCACCGACATGATCTGGCCCATCGGAACCCGTGCGGTGCCCTCCACGTCGAACCACGCGGACTCCTGTTTCGGAGCCGGCTTGGGGGCCGCGCTGCCGGCCATCGGGAGCAGACTCTTCCTGCCGCCCGCCGGCTGATCGATGACGCCCTCCACCTGAAGGCCTACCAGGTCGGGAGCAGACTCGTTCAGTGCCTTCTTGATCGCCAGCTCGAGGGTGGCCTGGGAAGCGGGACAACCTTTGCAGCTGCCTTCCAGGCGCAGATAGACGACGCCGTCCTTGATCCTCACCACCTCAACCGCGCCTCCGTGAGAGGCAAGGTACGGCCTGACGGTGTCCAGGCCCTCCTCAATGCGTTCCTCCAGGGAGACGGGGTACAGGTCGTGGATCAGCAGGAGGCTTGCAAAAACTCCGTCCTGGATCAGCTCCTGCCGCATCGGCGCGCCGGCGTCGCCGGAATCGGACAGCACCTGAACCACCTTCGCCAGCCCCAGGCCGTACAGCTCCATGATCGCCCGCATGAACTCCTGGGCGGTCTTTCTGACGGTGGGGTCGGATACAGAGTCGAGCTGAGCCGTCAGCTCCTGAACCCGGGCCACAACATCGTCGGGCGAGTTGCCATAAACACCAGCGTCCGCTGGAGCGGCGCCGGCCGCCGTTTTGGTCTCAACTACAGACATAGTGCCCCTTATCGTCGGTCTCAACTAAGAAAGATAAAAATAACCCCTTTGCAGCCTGAGGGAGCGGCGACAGCAGCCCCTCAACCAGGCAGGCGCATCGACATGCCCTTTTTCACCAAAAGGGGCGGCGTTAGCCCCCGCCCCTTTGGTGTCGAAGCCAATCTCAATACTAACCCACAACGGGCGGCGTTAGCCGCCT
>JBBDRH010000187.1:0-7652 GCA_040905645.1 Actinomycetota bacterium | reverse complement strand
TTTTAAAAATAGACGGGGCGGCAAAGTGGCCGCCCCTTTTCAACATAGCTTGTTAGATCTTGTCAGCTATAGCTAACCAACGGTGAGCGTGTTACTGCCGCCAGCGCCGCCGGGGCCAGTTCCGCCGCTTGCTGCCGCCAGCGCCGCCTGCGCCGCTGTTTGCGCCAGCGCCGCCTGCGCCGGCCGGGCCGGACGTGGCGTTCCCGCCGTGACCATCGCCGCCGGCTCCCCCCCGGCGTCACCGCCGCTACCGCCATTGCAGCCTGCGCCCACGGAGTCCTTACCGTCGCCGCTTGCGTCGCACTCGCCTCGGCCACCATCGCCGCCGCCGCCGTCGCCGCCGTCGCCGCTTGCGTCGCACTCGCCTCGGCCACCATCGCCGCCGCCGGCCGCTCCGCCGCCGCCGCCGGCCGCTCCGCCGCCGCCACTGCCGCCTGCGCCGCCTGCGGCTGCTCTTCCCTCGCCGCCGCCGCCGCTGCCACCGGTAGCGTCGCCGCTGTCTCCACCTCCACCGCCGGCGCCGCCATTACCCGACCTGCCGCCGTCGCCGCCGTCGCCGCTGTCTCCACTGACTCCACCTTCGCCACCTACCAGTGAAGCCGTAACATCGAGCAGGGCGTCAACACAGGTGTTACTTCCGCCTGCGTTGCACGTCAGTGCATTTGCAGTCGGCACCAGGAGTACCCCCGCCATGGGCAATCAGCGTCGGCGCGCCCATGAGCTGTCTGAAGTTCATTTCTGGGTTTACCCTCAACGCATAGGTTCGATAGATCGATAACATCTAAATGAATCTGTTGAACTCTAAGACACATGCCCAATTCGTAGCCCAGATTCTGTTATTTTGACCAGATTTTTGGGGTATAGGCGGAGCGCTCGGACTGGGGAAGCGCGAAAATTCTTGACAGAAATAGGACCTGCGCCTAATCTTGCTTAGCCTTTCAACCGAATAGGTAGCTGCAGGACGGTTACATCCTGTACCCGTTGACAACTTTCATGTTGCCTGCTACCCTTTTCTTTCTTAATGTCAATTTTTCTGGCGTTTCTTCGCGCCTATAACCGAACGAACGGTGCCCTGGTGCACTGCCTCGTGAATCTAGCGAACCACGCTCAGCGCCGGTTTTCGAACCAGATAATCCGTGCTGCGCGCTCACCTGTGTCAAGTCCGACTCAACCCCCCGTAAAGGAGGAGTGCCGCATTGGCGACCAAATCCGCCTCCCGTTCGCGCGTCTCATTCGCCCGCTTTCCCGAGATCCAGCAGCTTCCCGACCTGATCGCAGTCCAGCGGGACTCCTTCAACTGGTTCCTCAATGAGGGCCTGAAGGAGACGTTTCACGACGTCTCACCCATTGAAGATTTCACGGGCAACCTTCAGCTGGAGTTCGCCGACTACCGGTTCGAGGACCCCAAACACTCCGTAGAGGAGTGCAAAGAAAAGGACATGACCTTTTCTGCCTCGCTTTTTGTCACCTCGCGCTTCATGAACAAGGAGACGGGTGAGATCAAGGAGCAGACGGTTTTTATGGGGGACTTTCCGATGATGACCGACAAAGGCACCTTCGTCATCAACGGCACCGAGAGAGTCGTCGTCTCCCAGCTCGTTCGCTCCCCCGGGGTCTACTTCGACCGGGCCCTCGACAAGACCTCGGATCGGGAGATCTTCAGCGTAAAGGTGATCCCTGCCCGGGGCGCCTGGCTCGAGTTCGAGACCGACAAGAAGGATCTGGTGGCGGTTCGTATCGACCGCAAGCGCAAGCAGCACGTGACCGGGCTGCTCAAGGCGATGGGGCTGACCAGCGAAGAGATCCTGTCGCTCTTCGACTCCGACTCCATCAGGGCCACCATGGAGAAGGACCACCTCCAGACCCAGGACGAGGCTTTGATGGACATCTACCGCAAGCTGCGCCCGGGCGAGCCCCCCACGCCCGATTCTGCCCGCACGCTCCTCGACAACCTGTTCTTCAACTGGAAGCGCTACGACCTCGCGAAGGTCGGCCGTTACAAGGTCGACAAGAAGCTCGGCGCCGTCTCTCCGGAGATGGAGACGGTGCTCAACCGCATCCATGCCGAGATGCTCGTCCGGGCGAAGCCGGGCAAGGAGTCCTTTGAGCAGGAGCACTGGAAGGTTTTTTCCTCGATCACCGAGGTGGACAAAGGCCCCCGGACCCCCGCTTACAAGTCGGTTCTCACCTACGAGGACATCCTGAAGACGGTTGACTACCTCGTCAGGCTGCACCGGGGCGATGAGGACTACGAGGTCGACGACATCGATCACTTCGGCAACCGCCGTATCCGTTCCGTGGGCGAGCTGATCCAGAACCAGGTCCGGATCGGGCTCTCGCGGATGGAGCGAGTCGTCCGTGAGCGCATGACCACCCAGGACGTGGAGGCCATCACTCCCCAGACGCTGATCAACATCAGACCGGTGGTGGCCAGCATCAAAGAGTTCTTCGGTACGTCGCAGCTATCGCAGTTCATGGATCAGCACAACCCCCTCGCCGGCCTGACCCACAAGCGGCGCCTGTCGGCCCTGGGGCCGGGCGGGCTGTCCCGTGAGCGCGCCGGATTCGAGGTGCGGGACGTCCACCCCAGCCACTACGGCCGGATGTGCCCGATCGAAACTCCGGAAGGTCCGAACATCGGCCTGATCGGCTCGCTTGCCAGCTATGCCCGGATCAACGAGTTCGGCTTCATCGAGACGCCCTATCGACGGGTACTGAACGGCAAGGTGACCGACCAGGTGGACTACCTGACCGCCGACGAGGAGGACCGCCACGTCATCGCCCAGGCAAACGCCACCCTAGACGCGAAAGGTGCCTTCACAGAGGACCACGTGCTGGTGCGCCGCAAGAACGGCGAGGTCGACTTCGTGCTGCCGAAAGACGTCGACTACATGGACGTCTCGCCCAAGCAGATCGTTTCGGTGGGCACCGCGCTAATCCCGTTCCTGGAGCACGACGATGCCAACCGGGCGCTCATGGGCGCCAACATGCAGAGGCAGGCGGTTCCGTTGCTTCGCCCCGAGGCTCCGCTCATCGGAACCGGCCTGGAGGTTCGGGCGGCGATGGACGCCGGGGAGGTCATCATCTCCGACCGGGGAGGCATCGTAGAGGAGGTTAGCGCCGACTATATCTACATAAAACACGACGACGGGACCACCAAGCAGTACCGCCTGGCAAAGTTCCATCGCTCCAACCAGGCGACCTGCATGAACCAGAAGCCCATCGTCAACGAGGGCGACACGGTTGAGTCCGGCCAGATCCTTGCCGACGGTCCTTCCACGGACCTGGGCGAGCTCGCTTTGGGCAAGAACCTGCTGGTCGCCTTCATGCCGTGGAACGGCTACAACTACGAGGACGCCATCATCCTTTCCGAGAGGCTCGTGAGGGACGATGTGCTGACCTCCATCCATATAGACGAGCACGAGGTGGACGCCCGCGACACCAAGCTGGGTGCCGAGGAGATCACTCGGGACATCCCCAATGTGGGCGAGGAGATCCTGAAGGACCTGGACGACCGGGGGATCATTCGGATCGGCGCCGAGGTTGGGCCGGGCGACGTCCTGGTGGGCAAGGTGACTCCCAAGGGAGAGACCGAGCTCACCCCGGAGGAGCGCCTGCTCAGGGCAATCTTCGGTGAGAAGGCCCGCGAGGTGCGCGACACCTCGCTCAAGGTCCCCCACGGCGAGACCGGAACCGTGATCGACGTCCGGGTGTTCAGCCGCGAGGACGGCGACGAGCTTCCACCCGGCGTGAACCAGCTCGTAAAGGTGCAGGTTGCCCAGAAGCGCAAGATCCAGGAGGGCGACAAGCTGGCCGGCCGCCACGGCAACAAGGGCGTCATCTCCAAGATCCTGCCGCTGGAGGACATGCCCTTCCTCGCCGACGGAAGGCCCGTGGACATCATCCTGAGCCCGCTGGGCGTGCCTTCTCGAATGAACCTCGGGCAGGTTTTGGAGACACACCTGGGATGGGCCGCCCACAACGGGTGGGAGAGCAAGTTCACCGAGGGCTACGAGACCAACGGAATGGGCGGAACCCGGGACGGGGCCGCCGACGGCACCAGGGCCATGTGGGTATCCACCCCCGTGTTCGACGGGGCCCGTGAGGAGGACATCCTGGAGGCTCTGCGCAACAGCAAGGACAACTCCTACGGGGACCAGACGCTGGTCGGCCCGGACGGGAAGGCATGGCTGTTCGATGGGCGCTCGGGCGAGATCTTCGACGCCCGGGTGGTGGTGGGTTACACCTACATCCTCAAGCTGTCGCACCTTGTGGACGACAAGATCCACGCCCGCTCGACGGGCCCCTACTCGATGATCACGCAGCAGCCCCTTGGCGGAAAAGCTCAGTTCGGCGGCCAGCGCTTCGGAGAGATGGAGGTCTGGGCCCTCGAGGCCTACGGCGCGGCCTACGCGCTGCAGGAGCTTCTGACCATCAAGTCGGACGACGTGCTCGGGCGGGTGAAAGTGTACGAAGCCATCGTCAAGGGAGAGAACATTCCCGAGCCGGGCATCCCCGAGTCCTTCAAGGTTCTCATCAAGGAGATGCAGTCGTTGTGCCTGAACGTCGAGGTCCTCTCTGCGGAAGGCAAAGAAATTGAGATGAAAGAAATCGACGAAGACGTATACCGGACGGCGGAGGAGCTGGGCATCGACCTCTCTCGCCGTGAACCTGCTTCTGTAGATCTGGAGGCTTAAACAGTGCTTGACGTAACTTATTTCGACGAGCTTCGAATCGGCCTGGCCACGGCGGATCAGATCCGCATGTGGTCGCACGGCGAGGTCAAGAAGCCGGAGACCATCAACTATCGAACTCTGAAACCGGAGAAGGATGGCCTGTTCTGCGAGCGCATCTTCGGGCCCACCAAGGACTGGGAGTGCTACTGCGGAAAGTACAAGCGCGTCAGGTTCAAGGGCATCATCTGCGAGCGCTGCGGCGTTGAGGTAACCCGCCAGAAGGTGCGGCGCGAGCGCATGGGCCACATCGAGCTTGCCGCTCCCGTCACCCACATCTGGTACTTCAAGGGTGTCCCGTCGCGCCTGGGTTACCTGTTGGACCTGGCTCCGAAGGATCTCGAGAAGATCATCTATTTCGCCTCGTACCTCATCACTGCAGTGGACGATGTGAAGCGAACGCGTGACCTGCCGGCGCTGGAGACGCAGGTTCGCCGGGAGCTCGAGCAGATTCAGGAGGAGGCAGAGGCCAAGCGGGCCAAGGTGGAGGAGAGCCTCGAGGCGGCTCTGTCTGATCTCGAGAAGCGCAGCGCCAAGGCCGCCGAGGTCAACAAGGTCCGCAACGAGTCGAACAAGCATCTCAAGGAGATCAACACCAGGGCCGAGCGTGACACCGGCCTGCTGGAGGAGACCTGGGAACAGTTCCGCAACCTGGCTCCCCGCAAGCTCGTGGACAACGAGACCATCTGGCGCGAGCTGCGCGACCGGTTCGGCGACTACTTCCGGGGGGGCATGGGAGCGGAGGCCATCAAGGAGCTCATCCACTCGCTCAACCTGAAGGAGGAGCAGGAGGGGCTCCAGGAGATCGTGGCCACCGGCAAGGGGCAGAAGAAGCTCCGGGCGATCAAGAGGCTGAAGGTCATCTCGCCCTTCACGCAGGAGGGCAGCAAGAACTCGCCGATGGGCATGGTGCTGGACAGCGTTCCGGTCATCCCGCCCGAGCTTCGCCCGATGGTGCAGCTCGACGGCGGACGCTTCGCCACGAGCGACCTCAACGACCTGTACCGCCGCGTCATCAACCGGAACAACCGCTTGAAGAGGCTGCTGGACCTGGGCGCTCCCGAGATCATCGTCAACAACGAGAAGCGAATGCTGCAGGAAGCCGTGGACGCCCTCTTCGACAACGGCCGTCGCGGCCGGCCCGTCACCGGGCCCGGCAACCGACCGCTCAAGTCACTTTCCGACATGCTAAAGGGTAAGCAGGGCCGGTTCCGCCAGAACCTTCTGGGCAAGCGGGTCGATTATTCGGGCCGTTCGGTCATTGTCGTCGGTCCCGAGCTCAAGCTCCACCAGTGCGGTCTGCCCAAGCAGATGGCCCTGGAGCTGTTCAAGCCCTTCGTGATGAAGCGCCTGGTCGACATGCAGCAGGCCCAGAACATCAAGAGCGCCAAACGAATGGTCGAGCGTGCCCGGCCGGTGGTGTGGGACGTCCTCGAGGAGGTCATCCACGACCATCCGGTCATGCTCAACCGGGCGCCCACGCTGCACCGGCTGGGCATCCAGGCGTTCGAGCCGATTCTGGTCGAAGGAAAGGCTATCCGGATCCACCCGCTCGTCTGCACCGCCTTCAACGCGGACTTCGACGGCGACCAGATGGCGGTCCACGTCCCGCTCTCGGCCGAGGCGCAAGCTGAGGCCCGGCTGCTGATGCTGTCGACCCACAACATCCTCTCGCCGGCACACGGCACCCCGATCGTGACTCCCACTCGGGACATGATCCTGGGGACTTTCTACCTGACGATGGTCAGGCCGGGGCAGAAAGGCGAGAGCAAGATCTTCTCCTCCCCCAAGGAGGCGTTGATCGCCCACGACTTCGAGGAGGTGGGGCTCCACGCGACCATCAAGGTCCGCCTGACGGACAAGCTGGTCCCGGAGCTCGAGGGCTCCGAAGGCACGCTGCTGGAGACCACGGTCGGCCGGCTGATCCTGAACGAGGCGCTTCCGGAGGACTACCCGTTCCAGAACAAGATGGTCGGACAGCGTGAGCTGGCATTGATCATCGAGGAGTGTGCCGAGCGCTACGGCAAGGTGGCGATCTCGAAGATCCTCGACGCGGTCAAGACGCTCGGCTTCCACTACTCGACCAAGGCGGGGATCACCTTCGGGTTGCACGACATCGTCAACGTCCCCACCAAGGCCAAGATCCTGAACGACCACGAGGCGATGGCGGAGAAGGTCGAGCAGCAGTTCGGACGCGGCATCATCACCGACGACGAGCGGCGCCAGGAGCTGATCGAGATCTGGACCAAGGCCACCGACGAGGTCTCGGCGGCCATGGACGCGGCGTTCCAGACCGATGAGCTGAACCCGATCTACATCATGTGGAAATCGGGAGCCCGTGGGAACAAGGGAAACATCAGCCAGCTGGCAGGTATGCGAGGCCTGATGGCCAACCCTCGGGGGGAGATCATCCCGCGGCCGATCAAGGCCAACTTCCGGGAAGGACTCTCGGTGCTGGAGTACTTCATCTCCACTCACGGCGCCCGCAAGGGTCTGGCGGACACCGCCCTGCGCACCGCCGACTCGGGCTACCTGACCCGGAGGCTGGTCGACGTGTCGCAAGAGCTGATCGTCCGTGAGGACGACTGTGGTACCGAGCGGGGCATCCCCGTTCAGATCACGGTAGAGACTCAGCACGGCCGGGCTGAGGCCCCCTCGGTCGATACCAAGCTGTTCGGCCGGGTCTGCCTGGAGGACCTGATCTCCGATGGCAAGCACGTCGTTCGCTCGGGCGACCTCATCGACCGGGTGAAACAGGCTGATCTGGTGGCTGCCGGCGTCGACTCGATCAGAGTTCGCTCGGTGCTGACCTGCGAGTCGAAGTACGGCGTGTGCCGGCTCTGCTACGGCCGCAACATGGCCACCGGAGCGATGGTCGACATCGGTGAGGCGGTGGGCATCATCGCCGCCCAGTCCATC
>JBBDRH010000186.1:0-1288 GCA_040905645.1 Actinomycetota bacterium | reverse complement strand
CTTGTACCCCGCGAGAAGCCCTTCAAACGGAGGGAAAACAAGTGTCGAAGAGGTAACTCCGTTTGGGAGGTCGCATAAGAGGGGAAGTCTTCCCACTGACAAACAAATATGGGCTCGACAAAGGACGAAATGGCGCGCGCACAAACACTGCCGGAGCGCACCAATGGGCATCGCCCGGATCAGACGTCCGGCGAGAGCCACAAGGACAGACTCGACCGAGAGCTGGTCGAGCTCCTGCAAGAGATGCGTATCATGCTGCCGGGCATCGAGGTTATCTTCGGCTTCCTGCTCACCGTGCCGTTCACCGAACGTTTTACGCGGCTGACCTCTCTGCAGACCTCCACCTACTTCTCGGTCTTCATCGCAACCGCGTTGGCAACCGCACTGCTGGTGGCGCCCAGCGCCTATCATCGGCTCAGGTGGCGTCAATACGACAAAGAGCATCTCCTACGGGTTGCCAACAAGTTCGCCATCGCCGGCCTGTCGTTTTTCGCCTTCGCGTTGTCCGGCATCGCCTTCATCGTCACCGACATGGTCATCGACAGCACCGGCGCCGTCTGGGTAGCGGCCGGGCTCGGCTCGATGGTGGTCCTCCTTTGGTTCGGCCTGCCTCTCTTTCGCAGAGCGCAGTATGGAGAGCCGGGAGAATGAGCCGGCAATGCTTTCGCGCAATAACGTCCGCATGGAACAACGCAACTTAATATTGGGGCGCACAGCGCTTTTTGATGGCGCCTCGGAAAAGGATATGACTCCGCTGATAGACATGACTTTAGAGGCAGGGCCGGCAGCGGCGTCCATGGCTCGCAAATCCCTGTCGGCCATCGCAGACAAGGTGCCGAGCGAAACGTTCGAGGACGTCCGGCTCCTGGTGAGCGAGCTGGTCACCAACAGCGTCAGGCACTCCGGTCTAAGGAGCGGAGACGACGTCCGCGTCGGGTTTGTGGTCCGGATGAACAAGTCCTGCCTTCGAGTCGAGGTTGCGGACGCGGGAAAGGGTTTCGAGAAGACCGTCACTCCGGCGATGCCCGACCAGCAGTCCGGCTGGGGCCTTCAAATCGTCGAACGGCTCTCCGACCGCTGGGGCGTGGGCGGCGAGTCCGATGCAGGGTCTACCGTCTGGTTTGAGATCGATCTCTAGACACTCCCCGATCCGAACGGTTGCTGCTGCCCTGGTGGCGATGCTGTTGGCCGGGTGTGGAGCCGGCTCATTGAACGATTCCCGGGCACAATTGCCAAATTCCCCGAGCGCTATCCCAACGGCGACCTCTGAAACAAAGCCCTCCCCACC
>JBBDRH010000185.1:0-7666 GCA_040905645.1 Actinomycetota bacterium | reverse complement strand
TGAGGAAAATCCGAACCTACATGTCTTTCCCTGAAATCTGAATCGTATTCGCTTAAGTCTTGGAATCTGTGCCCGAAGGGGTCAAGAGAGGGGGTGACCGACAAAGGAGGTATGTTATGCCCGGATCAAAACATGGACGTCCGTGAAGGATCCCGAACAGTACGAGGCGCTGAGAGAAGACGGGATGAGCAAAGAAAAAGCGGCTCGAATCTCAAATGCTTCGGCCAAGGAGGGACGGTCGAAGGTGGGCCGGCGGGGCGGCAAGGGCGGCGACTACGAAGAACGGTCCAAAGAGGACCTCTACAAGAAAGCTTCAGAAGTCGGAATAGAAGGCAGGTCGAAAATGACCAAAAAGGAGCTGATCAGCGCACTTCGAAATCATTAGCCTGAGCGCCGGCTGAGCGAGACGACGGCACGTGATAACGTCGGGTCGCCGGGCTGGCATCCACCAAGCTCGTGGTGGTGATTCCAGACCGTGCAACCATGACGTCGCGCTTCAATCCCAGCTCGACGAACTCCTGGACGATTCCCGCTAGAGCGGCGCCGATCCTGGCGATTGCCGGCAGGTGCTCGCCGCCTTCACAGGTCGCCTGACCTGCCACGTCCTCGGGGTCCGGAACAAAATGCTCATCCCAGCGAATCAGGCCGAACTGCCCGTCTGCACTAAGGGCAGCGTGGACCAGGGGCTTGGACGACGCCCGGGCGTAGGTTGAGAGCACATGCCGGCCGGCCACGTTGTCGAGGCAGTCGACCAGCAGATCTGCCGGCTCACCGAGGGACTCCACGTTGGTGGACTCGATGCGGACCGGAAATGCGGTAGCTCTGACTCCGTAGAAGTTCAGAAGCTGGAGCCTCATCGCCTCCGCTTTGTTGCGCCCCAGAGCCTGCTTGGTGAACGCCTGGGCGAGCAGGTTCTTCGACTCGACCCGGTCGAAATCGACGAATGACATCTCGGCCGGGAGATTGCGGCAGAGCCAACCGGCGTGCGAGCCGAGGGCGCCCACGCCGCAAAAGACAATTCTCATCCCCGGTTGCCGAACGGGACCTTGGGCCTCAGGTAGATCCGCTTGCCGCCCTCGGGAGTGTCGAATCGATCGACCACAAACTGATCGAAGGCGTCGTCGGCCAGGTTGGCGATGTGCAGTCCGGGAATGCCGCCGCTGCGCACCACCTCAACCGCGATCTTTCGGATCTCGTCGTCGGCAAGAATTTCGTCCAGCTCTCCGGCGAGATCGGCGGAAATGCCCGAGTAGGTGATGTTAAATATCGCCATTGTCGTTCTCCTATTCGCGATTGGAGCGCCCCATTCCCGATGCCTGCCTGATCAGCTCAGCCCACCACGGCTCCACCGGGACAACCTTGGTGTTTTCAAACTCATCTCGTAACAGCACCGCCTCGCCGGTCACCACCGAGTATCGCAGCCGCCGTCCCAGAGCGGCGTCGACTGCTTCCATGGTCGTGGAATCCTCGCTCGAGAAAGCAAGCAGCCCGGAAGGGTGAGTGTGTGCCACCTCGACCAGGCGCTCGCGATTCCGCCAGATCGCCTCCCACCGGGCCCGAGAATCTTTGAGTGCGCCCGGCGTTCCGTCCAGGTCGGCCCACATCACTTCCGCATCCAGCCCCACCAGAAAGCAGACTTCGACGGGGTTACCACCGGGTGATGGCAAGCGCGCCCTCCCGAATCGCCTCCCGGATGACCGACGGAAGACTCTCCAGCGTGACCATCCGGTCCTCGCCGGCCAGGCAGAATCCCGCGTCGACAACCTGGAGGGTGGCAGGATCGACCAGGCTGACGAACCGCTCGCCGTCGAAGCGGTAGGTCACCTCGAGCAATCCGCTGGAGATGGATCGCAGGGCGACAAGCGTGGCGCCCGCCGCGTGCAGAGCGGCCCCGGCTCGTTCGAGAGCATCACCAGACCGGCGGACCGCCCCGGCGCGCCGGGCCCTTGTCAGGCCGGCGTCCAGTGCTCGTTCGCGGGCGAGCCGATCCAGCAACCGGGCGCAGGCCTCGTCGCCTCCGGAGTTGATCTCCCCCAGGTGGGCCCGAACCTCGGCGGGAGCGACGCGTATTCCCCGCGACCTTCCCAGTCGATCCACCATCGCATAGCAGAATGCGGCCCTGAGCGTCGAGGGGACGCCGCGAATGCCTTCCAGCGTCTCGTGCTGTTCGAACGCCAGCCTTGCCTGCCCCTCCACCTCGGTTTCGAAGGGCAGGCTCTCAAAGACCAGGTCGCCGGAGTGCCAGCGCCGGCCTAAGGCCGGAGAGAACGCCGGGGGCTCCTCTTCCGGTAGAAGAAATAGCAGCTCGGCTCTGCTCTGCTCGTGCACCAGGTAGTCGCCGTACAGATGCCCTCGGACCCCGGTCAGAGTGGACAGGTCGGGACTGTCGGCCTTCTCGACGGCCCGGGCGTCCCTACCCGTCACCTCGAAAACCCAGAACCCCGGCTCGACTGCACCCTGGACTCGCAGGCGCCTTTCGGGCGCGTCGACAAAAGGCCCTCCCAGGTAGGGGAGCGTCATCGACCCGGCACGTGCAAGAAAGCGACGGTAGTCGATCATGCCGGTTTGGTGAGCAGCGGTGTTGCGAGCACCCTTTCCAGCCAGCCGGAGGTGAGCCCGCCCGCGAGGACCGGGGCATCGAGCATGGCCTTCAGCACCCGGGGAACCTGATACGGGTCGTCGAACTGCTCCACTGCCACCTCGCTGTACGGCACCCCCAGCGCCATCGCCGCCCCCCTAACCGTGGTGCCCCTGTGCCAGCCAATTGCGGAGCTGACGATCAATCCGATCGCCGACGGCTCGTATCCGTACCGGGCGAACGCGCCGGCGAAGAGGTCGCCGGACTCGCCCGCCTCGTCGCCGACTGCGATGACGACCAGCCGGCTTCCCGCGGGGATGCGAACCGGGTAGCGCTCAAAGGCCTGCAGCGCCGACGAGTACAGGGTGCCTCCGCCGGCCTGGATTCCTTCGAGCGCGTGCTTCACCCCGGTCCGCGTCGGGGCCTTCAGCTTGAGTACCCGGCCGGTGGTGTCGAAGGTCGCAATATGAAGTTGATCCGGCGGGAATCCGGCAAGGATCCGAGAAAGCGCCTCTTTGGAGTTGTCGATCGCGTTTTCCATCGACCCGGATTTGTCGATCAGGAACATCACCTGCATCTCATCGTCCCCGATCGTCTCGGACACGGCTTTGCGGGCAGCGTTGTCGGCGGCCGCCTCGAGTTGTTCCTTGAGCTCACGGCTGCGGACATTGCGGGCGATGTTGATCGCCCGCTGGTCGTCGGCAGTCTGGATGGCCCTCTCCCAACGCACGCGAATCTCGTCGTCGGCAAGGAGGCCCAGGCTCTCGAGGGTGGGGGTCATGATGCGAAGGTCGCGGTCGGACAGCGTGGGGAGCAGGGCCGCCATGATCGCCGGGGTGAGCGTCATCCCTGAAGGAAGACGGCCCACCGCGTCCTTGAATGACAGCTTCTCATCCACGATTCGCCGGCAGATCGCCTCCTCATCAAGCCCCTCGAAGCGCGCTTGTTTGCGGAGCTGAAGCTCGCCGAGGCCGACTTTTCGATGTCCCTCTGCCGCCTGCTTCTGCTCCCACCCCAGCAGCTCGAAGAAGTGCTCGGACTGGGGGCGGTAGCCGATCTTGCGTGCAAGCTGCTTGATCGTCTCCTTGTATCCGGCAGCGACGAGCCCCTCCAGCAGCGGGAGGTTTTGCTCCCTGGTTTCCAGCCATTGGGTAGCGGCGCGTTTGTAGCGGCCCAGCGGAGGCTTGCGGCCTCCCGGGTCGGCGAAGCCGGCGGCGCGGTTGAGCAGGGCGATTTCGGGGGTCTCGAGGAAATTCGCCACTCTCAGCACCATCTTGGGAGTGAACATCCGGGTGGAGCCCTTCTCGTAATGAAGGATCATCGCCTCCCCGATTGACCGGAAGTCGTCTTCATAAAAGGCGACGGAACCATCCTCGTCCCGGACCGGCTGCCCGTGGCGAGGCTGCACCAGCATCAGGGCCGCGGAGGCGACTTTCAGGTCGCGCCAGTCCGTCTCCACCAGTGCGTAGCTGGCGAAGTGGGCCATCAACTCAGGATCGAGGCTGTAAATCTCTACGAGGCTGCTGTAAAGCTCCTCGGCAGCCGGCACGAAGAGCCCGGGGGAGACCTTATTTGCCTCCGGGGTGCGCCGCTTGTTGGTTGCGGGACGCCAGGTGCCCGCTACCTCGACGCCCGGCCGGTTGTGCCACAGGTGCTGGCCGGAGTTGAGAACCAGGTGGAGCAGGCGCTCCGCTGCCCCCTGCAGTGCCGCCTCCATCATTCACCTCACGCATTTTTGGATTGTTTTTGGCTCAAACCCGGACATGGAAAGGGGCGTGACCCTGCGGTCACGCCCCCATAAGGGGTGGCGCCTGAGTGGCAAGACCTGAGTTCGCTTACGAGGCGAACCTGCTCCCATAGGCAGGCGTCCAGCAAATGGACTTTGCGTGTAAGGCCTTGCCGGCCGGGCACCTGCCACTAAGAGTGCCAGATACCACGCAGAGTGTCAACCGGAATTTGGCTTTTGGGCAACAACAAAGGGCGTGACCCCGGAGGGTTCACGCCCCCAAAGGGGTGGCGCCTGAGTGGCAAGACCTGAATATCGCCTATCGGCGACTAGCTGTTCAGGCTAGTGAGATCCCGGTGAGATTTCGCCCACCAAAATCGATGCGTGTGAGGCCTTGCCGGCCGGGCACCTGACTCCAGAGTGACAGAGGTCACTCAGAGTGTCAATTCAAAATCGGAATGATCCAATATTTCGATCGGAGGAACCCGCGGCAGGCGCCCCGGTAGAGGAGAACACTGAGACAACCTCGAAGACTCGGTTTCCGTGCAATAAAGTCCTGCGGGCAGCGCCGAGGCAATCACAGCCGGGCCGGCAGCATGAAGTGGTAGGGTCGGGCCGAAATGCCCCACGCCGCGTCGCCAGAGCTGAGCGCATCCGCAACCAGCGGGCTGGAAACACCCGATGCGGTCCTGGACGAGACCCTCGCCGAGCTGCGGGCTCACGCCGAGGAGTTTGCGCGCCTGGGAGCAGGCCCTCGCTCCGCATTGCTGAAAGCGTGCCTGCCGCGGCTGCGGGGCGTTGCGCGGTCCTGGGTCGAGGCCGGCTGCACTGCCAAAGACCTGCGGATCGACGCTCCTGAGGCCAGTGACGAGTGGTACACGGGACCATACTTCGTAGCTCGTAACATCAGGCTACTGGCGCGGTCGCTGGACCAGATCGCCGAGAACGGTAAGCCGGCGCTGTCGCCGCGACGCTTCGGGCGCAGCCCGGACGGACGTACGACGGTGCGCGTATTCCCCACCGATATGTTCGACGCGGCGCTCTTCTTAGGATTTTCCTGTCACGTTCGTCTGCTCGAGGGAGTGGACGAGGCCGCAACTCGGGAGCGGCAGGCGGGATTTTACGGGCGCAGTGAGCCGGAGGGGCGACTGGCCCTCGTGCTTGGGGCGGGCAACGTGTCATCCATTCCGGCTATGGATGTGCTCACCAAGATGTTCATCGAAGGAGCGGTCTGCCTGCTCAAGCTCAGCCCGGTCAACGAGTACATCGGCCCGTTTCTGACCGAGGTGCTGGGCCCCCTGTGTGAGGCCGGTTTTCTCCGGGTGGTCACCGGCGGGGCTGAGGCCAGCGCACGTCTGGTGCACCACGAGGGGGTGGACGAGGTGCACATCACGGGCTCAGACCGGACGCACGATCTCATCGTCTGGGGCCCGCCCGGAGCCGAGCGTGACCGTCGCATGGCACAGAACGACCCGGTGCTCAAAAAACCCATCACCAGCGAGCTCGGAACGGTTACGCCCCTCATCGTCGTGCCGGGAACGTACAGCGACAGGCAGCTGAGCTTCGTGGCGGAGAACATTGCGACGGCCGTAGTCAACAACGCCTCCTTCAACTGCAACTCGGTGAAGATGCTGGTCAACTCGAAAGAGTGGCCGCAACGAGAGGACTTTCTGGGCAAGATTCGGTCCGTGCTCGCACGATTTCCACCTCGAAAGGCCTACTACCCCGGCGCAGTCCAGCGCTTCGAGTCGCTGGTCGCCGGGCGCCCGGGGCAGGTGCCCCAGGACGGCGCCGGCGAAGGGACGCTCCCGTGGGCGACGGCCTTCGGCCTCGATGAACATGCCCAGGACGAGCGTTTGTTCGACACCGAGCCGTTCTGCTCCATCCTGAGCGAGACGGCACTCGAAGCGGCGTCGCCGGCGGACTTTCTGCGGTCCGCCACCGACTTCTGCAACGACCGGTTGTGGGGCACGCTGAGCGCGAACATCGTGGTTCAACCCAAGCAGGAGCGAGACCCGGTTGTGGCCGCCGCGCTGAACGATGCCATAGCCGAGTTGAGGTACGGCGCAGTCTCGATCAACCACTGGTCGGCGCTGGTCTTCGCCATCGGCAGCGCGCCGTGGGGCGGGCACCCTAGCAGCACCCCCGCGGACATCCAGGGCGGCCTCGGTTGGGTCCACAACACCTACATGCTCGACGGGGTCGAGAAGGCCGTGCTCCGCGGCCCGCTGGTGGTGTTTCCGAAGCCGCCGTGGTTCGTGACCCACCGCCGTGCACATCGCGTGGCCGAGCGGCTCACCTACTTCGAGGTTGCGCCCGGTCTCAGAAAATTACCTGCGATCGGGCTCGAGGCTGCGCGCGGATAGCGCGCCGGTTGATCAGGAGGGTGAGTGCGACTCCGCCGCGGCGCCGTCCATGCCCTGCACCTGACCGCCGCCGGGTTGCTGGCCGGAATGGTTGCCGGCGCCGTCGCAGGGTTGGGCTCACGTCTTGTCATGTACGCCATCCGCCTGATGAACTCGTCTCACATCGGCGAGTTCACCCACGCCAACTCAGAAGTCGGGAGGTTTACGTTGGACGGGACCTTGGCCCTGGCGATTGAGGGCATGTTCTTCGGAGTCCAGGGTGCCGTTGTCTACCTGATAGTCCGCCGCTGGATTCCGGGGGTGGGAGTGATCAAGGGACTCCTGTTCGGGCTGGTTCTGCTGGTCGTGGGTGCGCCTGCAGTCCTGGACGGCAACTACGAATACTTCAGATTCGTGCCGACATGGGTCGCGGTAGCCCTGTTCTCGCTCCTGTACCCGCTGTTCGGAGTGGTGGTTTCACCGCTCACCGAGCGCCTGGGGCGAGGCGCTTCGGGGCCCCCTCGCAATCGCAGGCTGGCCTGGTCGGGATACGTGGTACTCGGGGCAATCCTGCTCTTGGGGCTGGTGATCAACCTGGCTGCCCTGAGACACAACTTCGGTTCTTTGCTCTAGCTCAGCACCGTCCCCATGACGGGATCCCCTAAAACTGGTCCACAACGTGTGAGAGTCCGATCGCCCAAAATAGTGGGCAGAGAGGATGGATCACGTGAAACGACACCGCCACACCCCAGAGCAGGTGATCAGAAAGCTGCGCGAGGGCGAGAAGATCCTCAACGAGAGCAAGGACCTTACCGAGGTGCTGCGGCACCTCGAGATCTCCGAGGCCACCTGGAACCGGTGGCGTAACCAGTACGGCGGAATCAAAGCTGAAGAGGTCAAACGGCTCAAGGAGCTGGAGAAGGAGAACTCCCGGCTTAAGAAGATCGTTGCCGACCAGGCTCTGGACATCGACATGCTCAAGGAGCTGGCCGAGGGAAACTTTTGACCCCGCAGCGC
>JBBDRH010000184.1:0-7697 GCA_040905645.1 Actinomycetota bacterium | reverse complement strand
ACTTGTACAGCTGCAAGGCTGAGAACCCGCTCTCCCCACTTAGACGCGTAGAGCCTTGTCGCACATCAGTGCCCGCTAGCCGATTCTTGAATAGAGCCTCTGGAGCCTGGATCGCCGCCAACAGGCGTCCTCTCGGGCGGGAATGAGCACATGAAGATGCGGTGGCTGGTCCATCACCAATATGGCAAACCTTTTGGGTGCAATGGGACAGATACGCCGTCCTCGCTCTCCCTGGCCAGATCTCGAACCTTGAACTCATCCACCAGCATCGGAAAGGTGGATGTCCGCGCTCAATCCCAATCGGGACCATGAGAGCTCGGCGTAAACCCCGGCCGGTCCAGCCCATCGAAGACTACAGTTGTGATTGGTTCCACCATTGCGTCTCCTCAGTTACCTGCTGGTCTACGAAGCTTTCTGGCTCGAGGATATGTAGGAGCCCTCGGTCCTCGAAGGGTGCCACCTGACCGGATCGGCGGCTTCATGGCGGCCTCACATGTACTTGGGCAGCAGGATCGCAACGGCCAACTCGCTGCCTAGCTTATCGGCCATTATCAGAATGCTACAGCGGCTGCCGGGAATCTCATTGCGACCAGACACGTGCTCCCCGCCTCTCAATGTGGCGGCCAGTGCGGAAGGGAACGGTGCTCCGAATGACGGAAGCCTGGACAGAGGGGCTTCCCCCGAAAGCTGGTGCGCCGTACTATTACTCGGCAGGGCCTGTAGCTCAGCGGTTAGAGCACAGGACTCATCGTTAATGGTGCCGCTACAGAAACGTAAGGCAAGGAACGGGATGAATTCAAGGAACCCGAAACGCTGGCGGCGCAGCCAAGCCGGCGGTACACCGCCGGAAGGTGCAGACACTACCTGAGGGATGGGGTGCTTTTGGTCCGAGTGCCCTTGATGACAGGCGAGAGCGTCCCGCGCCCTAACGAAAGTGCCGAGGGCGATGAAATAGTCCACTTCCGCCGGAAACGGCGGGCCGAGTGGATCCCTTGGTCGCAGGTTCGCATCCTGCCGAGCCCACCCCTTCGAAGTTTCGGTGACGGATCTAATCTAATGTGTGACGTGCCCAAACGCGCGGTTCAAATTTCCCTGTTGTTCCTGATGCACTCTTTTCCTGAGCAGCGGAAATGGGTGTTCTAATCTACTTGTTGCGGCGGACACTCTCGCCCGCCCCTGGTCGATTTCGAGAGCCAGTGCTAGAAGCGCTCTTACAAAAGGGGCGTAAACTGTCGTCCGACGCGAGTTCCACACTCGACTCCGGGCGGGTACGGACCTGTGTCTTCCCGCCGACTTTGGCCTCTCTTGCGGGAAACACTCCCCAGTTCTCAACGTGCAGGCGACGACCGGAATCTCCGGATGCACAGTCACGTGACCTATCGTCGAAGGCTGGCCGAAGAGGGCCCTGTGTATGTCAGCTCGCATCGTTAGTGAAGTTCACGAACGCCACCTTGACAAGAGCTAAAGGTCCGATCGGACACAACCGATCCGTAAACGGCGGTCGAGGTGTTTTCGTTCTGAAGTAAACAGACAGACCCGATTGCAGGGGAGTAGTGCTCCTCCAAGATCTCGATTCGTAAGGAGTATGGAGTAGGTGTAGAAACCACCTTCCATCCAATTTCGCCAGTTCGGGCCCATGCCAGAATGGATGAGTTATCAAGACGGCGAGAGCCGATATGTGCTGAACTCTCTGACGGGGCCCCTCTCATCGGTCCACTCGTTGTGAGACTCGAACTCAGCTCAGCTTGCTTGCGCATCCCGCAATTACTGTGCGACCAACCACCGTCTACTGGCATCGCATTGCCAGTGACAAACGACGCAGCGTCCGAACACAACCACACGACAACTTCTGCAATCTCTTCTAGCTTGCCCATCCTCCCATGGCGATCCCGAAATAGGGCTACACCTCGTGGGTCAAACGCCGGGTGAGCAGCGTCTCGGCGGTCACGCGGGACAGCTTCTCGGGGTTGCGTACGTAATAGATGCCGGTGACCCGAGAGCCTTCGACACGCATCGCCAGGACCCCGTCGAGTTCTAGCTCTCGGCCTTTTAGACGATCATGTCAGGTATTGTCTCATTGCCGGAAAGGTGGCCCTGATGACCCCAAGGATCAGGCTGAAGAGCTGATGGCGTCCGTAGGTAGGATGGTCCAACGTTAGAGAGGCAGCCAACGGCTGGGAGAGGCAAAAGGGAGTCATTCGTTGAGTTTCGTGGTATCCACCAACCGTCATCCCGGTTGGTGGACTGGCTCAGCGCCTGTGGGTGATTGCCGGACTCAGCGGCGACTCGAGAACCTCGAATGGGCACATGATCCCCAGCCGTGAAACCCACGATGTCCTGCGTCCGGCTGCGGTGCGCGCGCTGACAAGCCGAACCACGCACTTATATGCAGTAGACATCTATTGTGCCGACGCAGAGGAAGCAGCACACTGAGGGACGACGGAGCCATTCGAGAAGAGTGTTTGGAAACCAAGCCTTACCGACCGACTCAGAAAAGGCAAAGAGCCGCAAAAACGGCTCTTTGTCTCAACGGGCTCACCATGGCGTGTGAGTCCCGTTGTTCTCGTCCTTCATTAAGAAGTCGGAGAGGAGAAAAAGAGCGTAGCGCTCGACAGTGCAAACGTCAACCTAAATGTCGGATGCACTTAGGTTCTAATGAAAAAAGACCCTTAGAAGTTGAAATTATTCGGTAGGACTTCCGCCAAGTTTGAGCAACGCAATTTGCGGAGTTATGAAGAAGGTTTCGGTAGACCGTGAGCTGGCTAGCGAACAGGCATCCGTCCACGGGCCTGGGCACGCAGCTCCAAGCGCGCTGCCTTCAAGCAGCCTCTTCAAGTTTGCGATAAGGGGGAATAAGGATGCAGTTGCCCCCGAGGGACATAACGGATGTCAGCGGATAGCGGTATCCGGGATCGACCGCGTGAACCGGGCTCTGAGACAAAGAGGATAACGGAGGGAGGAGAGCGGCTGGCCTACGGTCCCGCGCCGGTCGAATCGCCCCCACCTCGGACCTCCGAGCCCCTTTTGGAGGTGACCGATCTCCACGTCCAGTTCGAGACCGACCTAGGGATAGTCCGTGCGGTGGATGGCGTCAGCTACGCCGTCGGTTCGGGGGAGACCCTGGCGGTGGTCGGGGAGTCAGGCTCCGGCAAGACCGTGAGCGCGCTCTCGGTCATGGGACTGGTCCCTCCGCCGGGAAGGATCGTGTCGGGCAGCGTCCGCCTCCGAGGACAGGATCTCGTGAGGATGCCCGAGGCGGAGCTCCGAAAGGTGCGCGGCAGGTCGATCGGCATGATCTTCCAGGACCCACTAAGCGCGCTCAACCCGGTGATGAGGGTCGGACGGCAGATCTCCGAGGCAGTCCGGATCCACCAGGCGATAAGCCGCCGTCGGGCGAAGACCCGTGCGGTCGAGCTGCTCGAACTTGTCGGAATTCCGAACCCCGCTGCTCTGGCCGAACAGTACCCGCACGAGTTTTCCGGGGGCATGCGCCAGCGCGTGTTGATCGCAATCGCCATCGCCAACAGTCCCTCGGTTCTCATAGCCGACGAGCCAACGACTGCTCTCGACGTGACCATCCAGGCGCAGATCCTCGACCTCCTGAAAACGCTGCAAAAGGCCTCGGGGATGGCCCTTGTGCTCATTACCCATGACTTCGGGATCGTGGCAGAGCAGGCGGACCGGGTCCTTGTGATGTACGCCGGACGGGTCGTCGAGTACGCGGAGGTCGATCTGATCTACAAGAGCCCGCTGCACCCATATACGATGGGGCTGATTGCATCGGTGCCACGGCTGGACCGAGTGGCCACGGAGCGGCTGACGCCGATCTCGGGACACCCGCCCAGTCTCATCCAGGTTCCGTGCGGCTGCGCCTTCCACCCGCGCTGCCCCTGCGTGAGGGAGCTGTGCCGGGAGACGACGCCGAGCCTCAATGACGGAACCCGCGCGTCCCACTTCGTCTCGTGCCACTTCGCAGGGAACCTCCCGGAGCGAAGCCCTCCTGAGGAGGCGGGCGGCTTCAGGGAGCGCGGGTGAGCGGCAAGCCCAACGACCTTCCCCTTCTGGAGGTCGAGCGCCTGGTGAAGCATTTTCCCGTCGGCCAGGGCCTTCTTAATCGGAGAGCGGGCACCGTTCGGGCGGTCGACGGGGTGTCGTTCGCCATCGGGCGGGGGGAGACTCTGGGGCTCGTAGGAGAGTCCGGGTGCGGCAAGTCAACAACGGCTCGGACGGTGCTCCGCCTCATCGAGCCTACGTCGGGGAGCATCCGGTTCGAGGGCCGGGAGATCACCAAGTTGGGGCGCGAGGAATTGCGGACGCTGCGGCGTGAGATGCAAATCGTCTTCCAGGACCCGTACGCCTCTCTGAATCCTCGAATGACCGTACGCCGCATCGTCACGGAGCCCCTTGTGGCGCATGGGTTGTACAAGCGCGACGCGGGCCGGAAATACGTCGAGGAACTCTTGCAGCGGGTCGGCCTCAACCCAGAGCACGCCGACCGGTACCCCCACCAGTTCTCGGGAGGCCAGCGCCAGCGGATTGGTGTGGCCCGGGCACTCGCGCTACGGCCGAAGTTCATAGTCTGCGACGAGCCCGTCTCCACCCTGGACGTGTCGATCCAGGCTCAGATAATCAACTTACTCGAGGACCTGCAGGACGAGTTCGATCTCACTTACCTGTTCATCGCGCACGATTTGGCGGTGGTGCGCCACATTAGCGACAAGGTGGCCGTCATGTACCTCGGAGCGATCGTTGAGCTCGCGGACAAGCGCGAGCTGTACCAGAACCCGCTTCACCCCTATACACAGGCTCTGCTCTCCGCGGTCCCCGTTCCCGACCCCGCCAGCAAGCTGCAGTCGGAACGGATCATCCTTCGTCGAGATCCCCCGAATCCCCTGGAGCCTCCAAAGGGATGCCGTTTCCATCCCCGGTGCTTTCGCGCAGAAGAGGTCGCAGCCGCTGGTAAAGAGGAGTCGGTGGTGGGCAGCACTGGCCACCTGGTTCCCAGACGGTGCGCCGAGGAAGAGCCGCTGCTCGGCGAACGCGGCTGGGGACCAAGCCACGAGACAGCCTGTCACTTCGCCGAGGAGCGGACCGCCCAATGAGGCGGCTTGCCTCCTTGTGCCGCCGGGCGGTTTAATGGCTTCGATCAACGACTCGAGCAGAGGACGGAGATGCCAGTGAGACGTTTCCTGGTGCCTGCAGTAGTTCTTCTCCTTCTATCCACGGCCTGCCGTCAGCAGGAGCGCTCCCCTGAAGCGGTCCCGACGGGTACGACTCCTGTCCGGGGCGGGACGCTGGTAGTCGCCTTGGCGAGCGACCCGGCCCACCTCAACCCCGCCATCACGACCGCCGGTGAAATCCATGCCGCATCCGAGATCCTCTACAACGGGCTGCTCTCACTCAACGAGAAAGGCGAGCCTGAGCCCGATCTGGCCGCCTCCCTTCCGAAGATCGAGCAGAACGGGGCGGTCTACCGCTTCACTCTGCGGGACGGCGTCATGTGGCACGACGGCCAGCCGCTCACCTCGGCGGACGTCAAGTTCAGCTTCGAGGAAGTGCTGCTCAAGTTCCACGCCCGAACCAAGGCCTCGATGGAGCCGGCCATCGAGTCGATCGAAACTCCCGACGAGAAGACCGTAGTCTTTCGCTTCAAGAGTCCTTATGCCCCGTTTCTCCAGCAGCTCGACGTGACCGAGGCCCCGATTGTCCCGAAGCACGTCTTCGAGGGGACCGACCCGAACACGAACCCGGCCAACGTGGCGCCGGTGGGCTCCGGTGCCTTCAAGTTTGGGTCCTTCACAAAGGGCACGGAAATCAGGTACGTCGCCAATGAGAACTACTTCAAGAAGGATCTGCCGTACCTGGACGAGGTCGTGATGCGGATCATCACTGACGAGCCCACGCGCGTCGCCGCTCTGGAGCGCGGCGAGGTGGACTGGATCCCGGGCGTGCCCGGCCCCGACCTTTCCCGGCTGAAAGCGAATTCGGCCATTGAGACCGCCGAGACGAACTGGAACCCCGGGGGGGCCAACTGCATCATGACGATAAGCTTCAACCTAGACCGGCCGATGTTCCGCGACGTGAGTGTGCGGCGGGCCCTGGCCCATGGACTTGACCGCAAACAGTTCCTCGATCAGATCCTCTTCGGCCAGGGTAAGGTGGCGATTGCTCCCATCTCAAGCGGAATCCCCTGGGCCCACGCGACCGAGGTCAACCTGCCGGAATTCGATCCGGATCGAGCCGCACAGCTGCTCGAGGAGGCCGGGTGGAAGAGGCAGACCAGCGGGCCACGCATGGCTCAAGGCGTCGCCGGCGTGCCCGACGGGACGATGCTTTCTTTCAGTTTCCTTCACTTCCCCCAGTTCTCGAAGTACGGAGAGCTGGTCCGTCAGCAGCTGGCCGCAGTCGGCGCCGAGGTCACCCAGCGGCCGCTCGACCCGGCAGCGTTCCGGGACGCGGTGTTCGCGAAGGACGACTTCGACACCAATATCATCTCCTACTGCAACGCCACCGATCCCGAGATCGGGGTCCGCCGGATGTACCACTCCGACCAGATCGGCGAGGTGCCGTTCACCAACTCTTCCCACTATTCCAATCCACGAGTCGACTCGCTATTCGATCAATCGGGCAAGGAGGTCGACTTGAACGAACGCGGGAGGCTGTACCGTGAGGTGCAGGGGATCCTGGCCGACGACACGCCCTATATTTGGGTGGTCGAGACTCTCTCCGTCCGCGCTCACGCCGCTCGGTGCTCGGGATTCATCCACCACAACGGGCTCTTCACCGAGTCGGCCTATTGTGAGGCCGCTGACAGCTCGTAAGTGACCCGCCGTTACGTCGCCGGTCGTCTCCTCCAGATCCTCGCGGCAATTGCCTTCATCGTCATCATCAGCTTCGGACTCATTCACCTCGCCCCAGGCGACGCGGTAGGAGCCTTGGCAGGGGAGTACGGCGATGCTGACTACTACGCGCTCATGAGGGAGAAGTTCGGCCTGGACCGCCCCCTTCTCGACCAGTTCCTGACCTACGCCGGCAACATTCTGCAGGGAGACCTCGGGGTCTCGTTCGTTCACGGACGGCCGGTAGCCGAAGTGATCGGCGAGCGCCTGCCCGCCACACTGCTGCTGATGGTCACCGCCATCATATTGTCGACGCTCGCAGGTATCGGACTGGGAGCCATGTCGGCGAGGCGACCCTTCGGGCCTTTCGATCTCGGCGTTAGCGTCGCCTGTCTAATCGGCTACGCCACGCCTTCATTCGTGCTGGCGCAGGTGGCGTTGCTGACGTTGGCGTTTTATGCAGGGCTGTTCCCCATCCACGGCATGACGGACCCCCGCACCGTCACTACCGGTTTGGCCCGTATCATCGACGTGGCTCATCACCTGGTGCTGCCGGCGGTGGTGCTGGCGACCCAGCAGATCGCCCTGACCGCCCGGCTCACCAGGGCGGGAATTATCGAGGCCTCCGGCCGCGATTTTATCCGCACGGCCAGGGCTACGGGCCTCTCCCAGGGGCAGGCGCTGCGCCGGCATGCGCTGCCCAATGCGCTCCTTCCAATCGTTACGATCATAGGAGGACGTGTCGGGTTTCTCTTCTCGGGGGCGGTGCTGACCGAGATCGTCTTCGCGTGGCCGGGAATCGGGAGGCTCATGCTGTCGTCGCTGCAGACCCGGGACCATCCGGTCCTGCTGGGCATC
>JBBDRH010000183.1:0-1295 GCA_040905645.1 Actinomycetota bacterium | reverse complement strand
ATTCGCTGCCGTGGGCCTGGCAGGCGTCCTCGATGACGAGGAGCCCGTGCTTGCGGGCGACGGCGAGGACCGGCGACATGTCCGCCGGGTGACCGTAGATGTGGACGGGGATGATGGCGCGCGTCCTGGGTGTCACGGCGGCCTCGAGCTGGCTCGCGTCTATGGTGAAGGTCGCCGGGTCGATGTCAATGAAGACGGGGCGCGCACCGGTCCCAACGATCGCCTCGACGGTGGCGATGAAGGTGTGGGACACGGTGATGACCTCGTCCCCGGGCCCAACGCCTGTCGCCAGGAGGGCGAGGTAGAGGGCATCCGTGCCCGACCCCACGCCTATGCCGAAGCGGCTGCCGCAGTACTGGGCGAACTCTTCCTCCAGTTGGTAGCCGTTCTCCCCCAGGAACAGTTTCATTCCGCTGAGCACCTGCTCGATCTGGGGAATGATCTGATCCTTTAGGGACTGGTACTGCTGCTTCAGGTCAACAAGTTCTATTGTCATGGCGCCTATCCTCTGGGAGTTGAAGAGGCCGTAAACGGCCGGACTCCATCGTCTTCTGCGGAGTTAAAGCCAACGGTCATCATGGCGCCGTGGTTTCCCAGCGAGCGCTGCAACGATTCCAGCACTCCGACAACCTGCAACCCAGCCCAACCGTCGCTCAGGGGCGCCTTGCCGGTGCGGATGCTGTGGAGGAAGTCTGAGCACTCTTCCCTGAGCGGCTCCGCATTACCGATGTGGGGGATACGGATGTCCCCGTAAAGGTAGGTGGGGGTCTGCGGCTTGCCGCCGTTCTGCGCTGAGAGCTTGACCTCCCGGTCATAAATCTTCAGGGGCTCGCCATTGGCCAGATCATCGAACACGGCCATCCGCTCAGTCCCGATGACGGTGAAGCGGCGCACCTTGCTGGGCTCCAGCCAGCTCACGTGGATGTGGGCGAGAACGCTGTCCGAGAACAGCAGGTCGGCGTGGGCCACCTCCGAGAGGCGCCGGTTGAGATATCCGATGCCTCTGGCACCCACGGCCACCGGTGTCTGCCCCATCAAGTGCAGAATTATTGAGATGTCGTGAGGAGCCAGGTCCCAGAGGACGTTAACATCCGGCTGAAGGAGGCCGAAGTTCAGGCGGGCGCTGTGGATGTAGAGAAGCCTGCCAAGGTGCCCGCTCTGGATCAGCTTCCTGAGGGCCCTGATGGGCGGGCTGTACAGGAACGTGTGCCCCACCATGACGGTGCGGCCCTCCTCCTCCGCCAGCTGGATCAGCTCCAGCGCCTGGGCGGTAGTGGTGGTGAACGGCTTCTCCA
>JBBDRH010000182.1:0-7723 GCA_040905645.1 Actinomycetota bacterium | reverse complement strand
GCCCACTGTGTGGGCCCCCTTTACTTCGGACTAATGGGCCGGTGTGATTCGAGCCACAACGCAAAAAGAGGGGGCCCACTGTGTGGGCCCCCTTTACTTCGGACTAATGGGCCGGTGTGATTCGAGCCCCAACGCAAAAAAGGGGGCCCACTGTGTGGGCCCCCTTTACTTCGGACTAAGCTTCGTCCGGATCGTGTTTGTCGGGGTCTTCTCGCTCGACCTCATCTTTAGCGACGATGTCGTGACCGGTGGGGTCGCCCTCGATGTCCTCGGCCCTGCCGTCGGCGTAAGCGTGCAGCGGGGTCGATGTTCCCGAGGAAGCAAGCTTTGCCCCAGATTCGTCTGGCATGACAATCCCTTTCCCTTAGTAGCCTCCCGATGAACTGTCGTTTGAGGCTGTACCCGGGAAAACGACTCGACAAACTAGGTGCTGTCATGCCGCCTGAATACCCCGCATCCCTTCGCCGGACTGACCGAAAAGGCCATGGGCCGTATCATGAAAGCAAGTATCCAGTCGAGCAAGGAGGGTGCGGATGCCGGGGAAAGTCGTTCACTTCGAGGTACCAGCCGACGATGTCGACCGAGCAGTCAGCTTCTACGACAAGGCATTCGGCTGGAGAATCGCCTCCTGGCCGGGCAATGAATACCACCTGGTCACCACGGTCGAGACCGATGAAAACGGTATGCCCACCGAGCCGGGAGGCATCAACGGCGGCATGCTGAAGCGTCAGGATCCGATCAAGTCCACAGTCATCACCATTCAGGTAAACGACATCGACGCGGCGCTCAAGACGGTCGAAGACGCGGGCGGAAATGTTGTGCGGGGAAGGGAGCCCGTGGGCGACATGGGCTTTTCTGCCTATTTTGCCGACACGGAGGGCAACACTCTCGGCCTCTGGGAGAACGCCGCCACCGCCTGAGCAACTGCCGAAATAGGTTAGAACCTGCCCGCGGAGGGTTAAGCTGAACCTATATGCGCTTGCTAATCAAGCTCACCCTCCTGGTGATATTGGTTCCGGTGCTCTACCTGGCCTGGACCGCAGCAGGAATCTGGCAGACGGCAAAACAGGATCAGCGGCCGACATCGGACGCAATAGTCGTCCTGGGAGCGGCTCAGTACGATGGCGATCCCTCCCGGGTGTTCCAGGCCCGGCTCGACCATGCCCGCGAGCTGTACGACGCGGGGGTGGCCCCTCTGATCGTGGTCCTGGGAGGCAAGCAGGCGGGGGACAGGTTCACTGAGGCGCAGGCCGGCGCCGCCTACCTGGAACAGGGTCTGCCTGCCGACCGGGTCACCGGGGTCAAGGCCGGCGTGACGACCCTCGACAGCCTGAAGAGGTTCACGGGCCTCGCTGCGGAGCGAAACATCAAATCGATAGTCATCGTCACTGACCCAATGCATCTCAGCAGGTCTCAGCAGATGGCGGAGGATCTGGGTTTCGAGGTCGCCGTCTCCGCATCGTCCATCGATGAGAGCGAAGAACGAAAGAGAACCGGTCTGATCCGAGAGACTCTGAACCTCGCCTTCTACCGAATCTTCGCCATCGGCTGAGCAAGCCAGGTCAAGCGGGTAATGCCCGAGCTGCCTGAGGTCGAAATTGTTGCCCGTCTGATCGGCCGGGCAGTCGAAGGGGCCGTCGTCGAATCCGCGATCCCCGTGGGGATCAGTACCCTGAAGACCTTCGACCCCCCGGTTGATGCGTTGCAAGGTCGGAGGCTGCTGGCGCTGCGGCGGCGCGGAAAGCGTCTGATAATCGATTTCGAGGGCGAGCTCCATGTCCTTGCCCACCTGATGTCTGCGGGCCGCCTCCAGCTCTTCGATAAAAGGGGCTCATTGAGGGATCGGACCTCCCGCTTCCTGATCCGGCTGGAGGACGGCCGCGAGATCCGTCTCAGGGAGTTTGGAACGAGGCAGTCGTCCTGGGTGAAGGTCCTGAGCACCCAGGGGTTGGAGACGGAGCCGTCCTTGAGCGTGCTCGGCCCTGAGGCATGGCCGGATCCCCCGCCGTATTTGCCGCTGCTGGCTCAGCCGCGCCCTTTGAACAGCCTGCTGCGGGACCAGGCGGTGATCGCAGGGATAGGCAGGTCGTGGGTCGACGAGATCCTTCACCAAGCCAAGTTGTCGCCCTTCAAGAGGGGGGTGGATCTTACCGAGGCGGAGGCCGAGGAGCTCAGAGAGGCGACGATCGACCGGCTTGGGTTCGCCATCGATCACTACTCGAAGGAGCTGAGATTGCCCATCCCGGACAAGCTCCCGATGCCGCTGCTGGTTCATCGCCGGGAAGGGGAGCCCTGCCCAAGGTGCTCCGAGCCTCTCCGGGCGGTGCATTTTGAGGATCACGACATGTGCTACTGCCCGCGATGCCAGACCGGGGGTAAGCTGCTCAAGGATAGGCGCCTCTCCCGGCTGTTGAAGTAGCCGAAGACCTGGTCCGCAGTATCAGCAGTCCCACAAGCGACAGTGCAGCGGACACCAGGAAGACGCCGGGATACCCGCCGGCCTCAGCCACGAGCCCCAGGGTCAGAGGTCCTGCCCCGAAGGCCACGTCGATAAACGCTGTAAAGGTCCCAATCGCAGAGCTCCTCTCGCCGGCGGGGACGCTCCCTGCCGCCAGGCTCATCAGTGCCGGAAAGCTCAGGGCTTGGCCGATGGCAAACAGCGCCACGCTCGGGAACAGGCTCCAGGGTGCCCGGGCCAACCCCATCAGCACCAGGCCTGCCGCGGAGACGATCAAGGAGATCGAGGCCGTTCGCCTCGCCCCGAGACGGTCGGGGATCTTCGCTCCGAGGCTTCGGATGGTGAGGATCACCGCCGCGTAGGTGCCGAAGACGTAGCGGGACCCGCTCATTCCGAGGTCCAGGGTGTGCAGGGAGATGAATGAGGAGAAACCCGCAAAGCTGCACACACTTAGAGCCATGACGATCCCGGGAAGCACTGCTGCCGGGTGAATGAGGTGTGATCTTTGGTTCTCGCCCTCCATGACCGGGCGTGTGTCCGGAATCTTCACGCTGAGGATGACTGCCGCCGCGCATATCGCGGCACTGACCAGCCAGACCGCGGCGAAGCCCCGGTCGGCCAGGATCGACTCCCCAACAAAGGGGCCCGCTCCGATGCCTACATAAAGTGCCAGGGAGAAGAAGCTGATCGCCTCACCGCGTCGTTCGGCCGGCGCCAGGTCGGCTACCGTGGTGGCGGCGCCGGTGAAGAACAGCGCCTCACCCACCCCGTTCAAGAGCCGCAGCGCAACGATAGGGATCAGCGAGCCGGCCACCGAGTAGGCGCCGATCGAGACGGCTGCGATAGCGGCGCCGGTCAGCACGAGTATCTTGCGGCCGAACCGGTCTCCCAGGCGGCCCGCGAAGGGGCGTAAAAGCACTGCCGACACACTGAAAGCCCCGGCAACAAACCCCACCGCGACGTTGCTGCCTCCCAGCGGTCCTTTCACGAATCTGGGAAGGACCGGAAAGATCATGCCCACTGAGATGAAGTAGGCGAGCCCCGCAAATGTGACGAGCAGGAAAGCGGGGGTGATCAGCCGGGGAGCGGGGGAGCTTGTCCCGCCGCGCTCTACTGTTGTGATGCGTGGAGCTTGTCGAGCGCCTCTTGCTCCGAAGTCTCAGCCGTTTTGATCGCAGATCTCCAACCGTTCATATAACCGCTCTTCCACGCGCTCTCAATTTCATACACCGGATTGTCCATGTTGTCCTTGACGCGGTCGAACGCCTTTTGGGCCGCCTCCTGCACGTCAAGAAAGGTTCCTTCACCAGCCACGATTGCCTCCTGCGTGAGATGTCCGCTACGAGCCTATCGCCGGTACCCGCTCAAGTCCGGTAGGAGCAGTCGACTGCCTCGGCGTTGGCCACCGCTTTGGCCACGAGCTCTTCGATCGGCAGGGAGGATTCGGCCTCGATGACATCCTCCGGTTTCGCGGCCGTGGTGACCCTCCGGGGGATGAACAGGACGCAGCAGTCCTGATGAGGCTCGATCGAGATGTCGTAGGTCCCAATCCGCTTGCCGGTTTGCTCGATCTCCAGCTTGTCGAATCCGATGAGGGGACGAAGCACGGGCAGGCGCGCCACGGCGTCCCCGATAACGCGCAGGTTGGGCAGGGTTTGCGAGGCCACCTGTCCCAGGCACTCTCCCGTGACCAGGGCCTGCGCGCCCTCCTGCTTCGCCAGGGCCTCTGCGATGCGCATCATGAACCGGCGATAGAGGACGATTCGAAGCTCCTGGGGTGCCGAGGTGACGATCTGTGACTGGATGTCTCCGAACTGGATCATCCAGAGTTTCGAGGAGAGGGTCCAGGGAGCAAGGTGGTTGGCCAGCCTGGTGGCCTGGCGGGCGCTCGACGGGTCGGCGAACGGCTGGCCGTGAAAGTGGATGTAGTCCACGTGCGCCCCTCGGCGGGCCATTCTCCAGGCTGCAACGGGGGAGTCGATGCCGCCCGACAGGAGGCACAGAACCCGGCCGGAGGTGCCTACCGGCAGCCCTCCCGGGCCGGGGAGCTTCTCGGTGTAGAAGTAGGCCTTGTTGCCCACCAGCTCGATGTGGCAGGTCCAGTCGGGGTTGCAAAGGTCGACCCGGGCCCCGGTGTGGTCCTTGAGCGCTTGCCCGACTACGACGTTGACCTCTTGCGAGCCCTGCGGAAATGACGAGCTTCCGCGCCGGGCCCTGACCCTAAAACTTTCAAACGAGGCGGTCGAGGCAAGCTTGATCGCCGAAGAGGCCAAGCTTTCCATCGTCGGCGCCACCAGCTCGACCGCGGGGGAGAAGCTCGAGAGACCGAAGGTGGTTGCCAAACGCTTCTTCGCGGCGGGAACGGCCGCAGGGTCGTCGAGCCATATCAGCAGTCTTCCGGAGATCGGCCGGACTTTGGCCGGGCCGATCCCGGAAAGAATGCTGGTGATGTTCTCAATGAGGATTCGCTCAAAGAACGAACGGTTTCGGCCTTTGAGCCCCAGCTCCTGGTAGTGGGCTAGGAGTAACCCGGACGGTTTCTGAGTCCCCAGCGTTAGAGCGTGACCATGTCCCGGAGCTTGCCGGGGCTGGACGGGTGACGAAGCTTCGACAGGGCCTTCGCCTCGATCTGACGAATGCGCTCCCGGGTCAGAGTGAACTCGCGGCCGACCTCTTCCAACGTGCGAGGCTCACCGGTCACCAGCCCGAATCGGAGAGCCAGCACCTTCTTCTCACGGTCGGAGAGAGTCCCCAGCATCGTCCAGAGGTCCTCCTGTCTGAGCGCCAGAGCTGCAGCTTCGAAAGGCCCTTCGGCGTCGTCGTCCTGAATGAAATCACCCAACTCGGCATCCTCATCGCCCACGGGCTCGTGAATCGACACGGGCTCGGGGAGCACACGAAAGGCCTCCCGCACCTTCTCCGGGGTCATCTCCGCGGCCACCGCGATCTCGTCGATCGTAGCTTCGCGGCCCATCTGCTCCAGCAGCTCGGACTGAACCTTGCGAACCCGATACAGAGTTTCGACCATGTGGACCGGGATCCTGATGGTCCGGGCCTTGTCGGCGATGGCCCTGGTGATGGCCTGGCGGATCCACCAGGTGGCGTAGGTGGAGAACTTGAACCCGCGGCGGTAGTCGAACTTCTCGACGGCCCGCATCAGCCCCAGGTTGCCCTCCTGAATCAGGTCGAGCAGAGGCAGTCCTGCAGCCGAGTATCTCTTGGCAATAGAAACTACCAGCCTCAGGTTCGATTGAATGAAGCGGCGCTTGGCGGCGAGCCCGGCCTGCTCGATTCCCTGAAGGTCGGCAAGCTTCTTGGGGGCCAGCTTCCGCTTCGGAGCAGCGATCTGAGCTGCAGCCGCCTGTCCGGCCTCATATGCCTTGGCAAGCTCAACCTCGTTCACGTCGGTGAGCAGCGGGTACTGCCCGATCTCGCGCAGATACTGGCGCACCAGATCTTCGTGCGGCGCTTCCTCCCTGGCCTCGGGGCGATTAGGCTCGTACTCCCGATACTGCTCTCTTTTCAACTAACTTCCTTCCCTTAAAATCTGTCGTCCAAATCCTACCCACGCCAGCACGCGCTAACCCGCCAAACCTTCAATCGTGGATCTCGAGTGTAAGGGGCCGCTTGACAACTTGACAAGTCTGGACGCCGGATCTTCGCACTTTCTTAACATTGTCAAACGACCTTGTACATCCGTACATTCCCAAAGGGCGAAATTTCTTTCGTCTCAAGCCAAACTGCCGGCGTGTTTTGTTTCAAAACTCCGGAGACTGGCGATAAATATCGGTTAAGCGCCGCTTTATGCGCGGTAAGTGCCTTAGGAGTGCTGGCTTGACGCCGAAAAAAAGCTGTTACACTGGTCGCGCTTGTACGTTTTCGGATTCGGTTTTCACCATATGCCGCGGAGCTATCAGCCCTGCGGCTTTGTTTTTTCTGGGCCCGAACTGCAGCACAAAAGAGCTAGTGCCTTTTCATCAACGCATGCACTAGGTGCACGAAGGGAGGGAACAGTGGGACAGCGTGGAACCGTTAAGTGGTTCAGCGACGAGAAGGGATTCGGCTTCATTTCCCAGGAGTCCGGGGAGGACGTTTTCGTCCACCACAGCGGAATCATGGGAACCGGATTCAAGTCTCTGGCCGAGGGGCAGATCGTCGAGTTTGACGTCACCCAGGGCCAAAAGGGTCTTCAGGCAAGCAACGTAAGGCCTGTCTAAGCTCGCAGCGAGTCGTTCAAAGGGGCCGGCACTTTGCCGGCCTTTTTGATTGGTCGAAGATGCATCCCGCCCAGGAGCTCGTGAGGATCTACGGGAGCGCTCGACTGCTTGACGCCCGCCTTTTTACCTGTTTGTATCGTGGTAAGAGGAGAATGTGTTTTCACGTTAAGAATAGGACTAAGTCGATCGGTCAGGCTCGATAACTCGATGCCGGGACAGGGGAATTCGTTGGTCAGACCCAAAGTACTGGCATTGGCTTTGGCTCTGGCCGTTCTTGGGGCCGGGTGCGGCTCCGATGCCGGATCCGACGGAGCGCAACAATCGGCCGGTCAAGTGACGCTGAGGCTCGGGTACTTCCCGAACATTACCCATGCAACTCCGATTGTCGGGTTCGAGAAGGGGATACTGGCCAAGAACCTGGGTCCCAATGTGAAGCTGGAAGCCCAGACATTCAACGCCGGCCCTCAGGCAATCGAAGCCATCTTCGCCGAAGGGCTGGACGCCACCTTTATCGGCCCGAACCCGGCGATAAACGCCTTTGCCAAATCGAATGGCGAGGCCATCAGGATCCTCGCCGGATCAACATCGGGCGGCGCCTACTTCGTCGTGAAGCCGGAAATCGACTCAGCTGAGGACCTCAAGGGGAAGAAGGTCGCAAGCCCGCAGGCTGGGAACACCCAGGACGTGGCACTTCGATCCTGGCTTGACGAGAAGGGACTGAAGATCAAGGAGGGCGAGAAGCCCGACGTAGAGATCATCCCGCAAGAAAATGCTCAGACCCTGCAGACCTTCCGTTCCGGGGCGGTAGTAGGGGCATGGGTTCCCGAGCCGTGGGCCAGTCGGCTGGTCCTCGAGGCAGGCGGCAAGATCCTTGTCGATGAGAAGGATCTCTGGCCCGACGGGAAATACGTCACCACCCACCTGATAGTCCGGACGCAGTTCCTGGAGGAGCACCCCGACGTGGTGGAGGCTCTGGTCAAGGGCCAGGTCGAGGCCGACGACTTCGTGAACTCCAACAGTGACGAAGCCAAGACGGTGACCGGGGAGG
>JBBDRH010000181.1:0-7761 GCA_040905645.1 Actinomycetota bacterium | reverse complement strand
TATCTCCACTACGGGAATCGGAGGTCTCACGCTGGGCGGGGGGCATGGGTACCTGACCCGCAAGTTCGGTCTGTCGATCGACAACCTCGTGTCGGCGGAGGTCGTGATCGCCGACGGTACGATCGTGGAAGCAGCCGAGTCCAGAAATGAAGACCTGTTCTGGGCGATTCGGGGTGGAGGGGGCAACTTTGGCGTTGTCACCTCGTTCAGCTTTCGCCTCCATTCGGTCGATACGGTGCTTGCCGGGGTGACCGTGTGGGAGCTGGAGAGGGCCGGTGACGTGATCCGCTCCTACCGCGAGTTTCTTCCCCGAACTTCCGAAGAGGTCTATGCGTTCCTAGCGATCATGAACGTGCCGCCGGCCGCACCCTTTCCACCTGAACTTCATGGCAGGAGCGTCGCAGCGATCACCTGGTGTCTGCTCGACCCGCAAGGCGATGTGGGTCCGGCGCTCGAAGCCTTCTCCGCTGCCGGGCCTCCGGCATTCCACTTCACAGCACAGTTGCCCTATCCAGCGCTGAACTCGTTGTTCGATCCGCTGCTTCCGCCGGGCATGCACTGCTACAAGCGCGGACACTTCTTCGACCACATCTCGGAGCAAGCAATCGATGTCATCATGGAGCATGGGTCGAAACTTCCGACCCCCCTCTCGTGGTTGATGCTCTACCCGGTAGACGGCGCTGCTCACAAGGTGGGCCCCGACGAGACCGCGTGGAGCTACCGGGACGCGGTTTGGTCAGGAATCGTGGAAGGGTTCGAACCCGAGGCCAGAAACGCTGACCGCGTTGAGCACTGGTGCCGCGCCTTCGGAGACGCGCTCCAGCCCCACAGCATGGGCGCCGGTTACATCAATTTCTTGATGGACGGGGCACCCGACCGAGTGCGAGCTGCCTACCGAGGCAACTACGAGCGCCTGGCAGATATAAAAGGGCGATACGACCCCGGCAACGTCTTCCGACACAACCACAACATCAAGCCCCGTGGGGGGTCCAATTCAACCTCGGAGTGAGAGACGTAGATCTCCACGCAGCAGCCGGCAAAGCGAACATCCTGACACCCCCCGGTTCCCGTAAGCCCAAAAACCGACACTTAGGGCGAACTTGAGTAGTCACCACTCTGTCCCGCCCCGCACACCAACGCATTCTGGACCGCGAGCGGGGAGTCGCGCACAACGATCGATCGGCGAGCACAAATCGAACGCCCCACACGAAGACCGTTGATCGAAAAGGGGAAGGCAGTGGGCATCGGATTGCGGAGACAATGCGGCGTCGCCACAGGGAGCCCAGGTGAGGAGAACGAGGGCGCTCGCGCTTATTCGAAGGCATTCACTGGGGAGGAGCAAGGCATGCGCAAATTTGTGTGGATTGCCATAGTGGTCCTATTGATGCCAGCTGCGGCGGGTGGCCTCGGTTCCGCATCGGACGGGACATCGGAGGAGTTGGACGGGTCATTCGTCTCGTCGAGCGGGTCCGCGACTTCTATTTGACGACCGCGGACCCACGGGCTCGAGCCTCGGAGATCGTTTGGTCTTCACGAGCGATCTGTTGGAGGGGGACGACCGAAGAGTTGGGCGAGACGGAGCTGACTGCGTCGTGGTTCGAATAGACACGTCAGCTCCCGTGGAGGAACAGCAGGTGGTCAGCTGCGTGGAGGTCGTTGAACTCTCCGACGGACAGATCACCTTGCAAGGCCTTGCCCAGGGACTGGAGAACTCTTTCGCTGTGACGGGAGGAACCGGGTGCCTACCGCAAGGCGCGAGGCGAAGCTCTTGTGCGAGACAGAGTCTTCCTTGAGGAGGCGGAAGTTCAGATCAGGCTGTTTGGCTGATCGCTTGCTCCCAAGATAGAACGCGGGCGCCTCAGCGACCCTACAGCTCTCGTCGAGCGGCGGATCCTCCGGACATCCTGGCCTTCACCCGAGTTCCCGAAGGAGCATTGGCGGCAGATCTGGTCCACCAACCCTGTGCGCCACGAGGCGCTGATCGATTCGGGCGGAGATGAAAGGGCTCCGCCGGCGGGCTGTCGCAGCAGTTCGCCGAAGCTGGAGGCAGCCTGACCCGGAAGGCGCCGGGAAGGGTGAGAGCAGCCTCGACAACGAGGGGACGGCTTGGCACCGCCAGACAAGCTGGGCCCAGCAAGCAAGACGGAGAGGTGTACGAGTGCAGAAACCAGTGGTGGAACCCCCCCAAGTGGAACGCCGGCTCGAAACCTGGTGGATCTGGGCCGGTCAGCAGCAGGCGCTTGCTCCTATCGTTGGGGCAGGCGACTTCCGGGCCGGTCTTGGGTTGGCCGGACGGGAGGCCACGAGTGTGGCCATCACCATGATTCCCAGTGCAGCCGCCTGGGCGAAGATGATGAACCCAAGAACGATCCAAAACAGCGTTTGCCACGGCTCATCCCACGTCCTGATGACGTCGAACGCCACTGCCATGACCGAGATCGCGGCGGCAAGCCAGAGGATAGAAAGGGTGATCCTGCTCGTGAGGAGGTGGGCCTACTCGGTGACAAAGTTGCGGATGACGAGGGGCCGCCGAGGCATACCGCTAGATTACCGTCGCGAGGCGTAGCAGGGATGCGCATCTCCTTCGTATCTTGGCGGTTTCGAAACGCGTATCTTGGCGGGTTTTGGAACGCATCCCACGAGCGTCAGCAAAGACCTTTCATGTTATTGGCAGAGCTCCCGCCTGATCGCGCAAATTCTCGGCACGACGGACGGCGGCCTCACTAACGGAGAAATCGAGAGTCTCTTAAGGAGGGCCAACATCGCCGACCCCGTCGTGCCTCGTGGGCCCCGAGGAGGAAGCCGTCGACCTGGGCGGGAACGAAGGTCGCCGCCAGCACCTTGGCAGAGGGGATCGGGGGCTAGGGCGGAACATTTGTCATAAACGATCGCGGTGGAAACGTAGTCAGACGCCGGACGTACTGACAGGATGAAAATCCTAGATATGCCGAGGGAGGCCGGTCGCCTGAGTCGATGGGCTGATCACCAGCTGGACGAGCGCGTCATAGAAACCGTCGCGATGTTCCACCACACCGCGGCCCTCGAATTATGGGGCGAGGATTCCTCACCGCCTACCAAATCGCAATTGAGCTCGATAGACGGTATCCACATGTTCGACAAGCACTCGGGCTCGAACTCGGGGGCGCCGGCATCGGTGAACCCGGTCTGGCCGACGCAGTGGGACAGCACGTCAACTAAAGAAGCGGAAGCGAGGCCTAAGCGAAGCCGAGAACCTTGCACTGCGTCCAGCCGCTCCAAGGCCAGTAGTAGAGCGAGACGCTGGCGGCAGTTGCCGCCCAGCACCAGTTGGATTGGGTCTGGAGTTGCATGTCGAAGGGAAGGGTGACCGAGGAAAAGAGCTTGTCCCAGAACTTCAGGTCCCTGCTGAGGGCTCGAAGGGGAATCCGTGACAGATGGGTGATGTCGGGTGGTGCCGGCTCAAATGGGCCGCCTCCAGATCGCGGGCGGCCTTCAGGTTCAGATGCTTTCATCGCGACGCTCCTTTTCGGTGGGCTTTGCGGCAGGCCCGGGCTTACATCCAATCCTTACCAATAGTCAGCCGAACTTCCAGAGAGGTTTCACCCGAATCCGGGGGTCGTCGAGCACTAAAAAAGCCGGGTACAAGTGGAAGCACGCGCCTGATCGGCCACTTCCACGCCGGAGCCGGTTGGAGCCGACACGAACAGCTTCGCGCCCTATGCTGCCCTCCCGCGCCGGCCGCTTGGTAGAATCGCGTTGATAAACTCCACCCGCAAGAAGGAGAACGATTTGGGCGGGCGATTCGGAGATCTCGTCACCGCGATGGTGACTCCCTTCGATTCCGATGGCAAAGTCGACTACGAGCAGGCCCAGAAGCTGGCCGGCTGGCTGATCGACAACGGCTCCGAAGGCCTGGTGGTCGCCGGCTCCACAGGTGAGGCTTCCACCCTGACCGACGGCGAGCAGCGGGACCTCTGGCGCGCCGTCAAGGACGCCGTGGGTAACCGCGCTCACATCGTGGCGGGCACGGGCAGCAACGACACCGCTCACGCCATCCACCTGACCGGGTGGGCCGCGGAGGACGGGCTCGACGGGGCCCTGGTGGTGACGCCCTACTACAACAAGCCCCCGCAGGCCGGCCTGCTGGCGCACTTTAGAGCCGTCGCCGGCTCGACCTCTCTGCCGATCCTTCTCTACGACATCCCTTCTCGCAGCGTTACGAAGATCGAGCACTCCACGATCATCGAGCTTGCCGGAGTGGAGAACATCGTCGGCATCAAGGACGCCTGCGGCAACGCACAGGGGGCCGCCCGGATAGTGGCGGACGCCCCGGAAGGGTTCCAGGTCTACTCGGGCAACGACGGCGACACGCTCCCGTGGTTGAGCGTGGGGGCGGTCGGAGTCATCGCGGTGGCCTCGCATGTGGTGGGCCCTCAGATGGCGCAGATGATCAAGCTGTTCACCACCGGCGACGCCGAGGGTGCCCGCAAGGTCCACCTGACCCTCATGCCGGTGTTCGACGCGATGGGGCTAACCACCAACCCGATCCCGGTGAAAGCGGCTCTCGAGCTCCTGGGACAGCCCGTGGGAGCCCCCCGGATGCCTCTGGTACGTGCCTCCGATGCGCAGTTCGCCCAGCTCAAACAAGTCCTGACCGCTGCGGGGGTCATCTGACTCCGCCCAAGAACGCCAAGAAACCTAAGAGCGGTACCAGGATCATCTTCCTCGGCGGATTGGGGGAGATCGGCCGCAACATGACCCTGTTCGAGCACGACGGAAAAATTCTCGTGGTCGACGTGGGCCTTATGTTCCCCACCGAGGAAATGCTCGGGGTCGACCTGGTGCTTCCGGACTTCCAATATCTGCGGGAACGAGCCGACCAGGTGGTCGGAGTGCTTCTCACTCACGCTCACGAGGACCACATCGGGGGTCTGGCCTACCTGCTGCGGGAGATGGACCTTCCCCCCATCTACGGCGCCCGGCTCACCCTCGGGATCCTGAGGCCCAAGCTGGAGGAGCATCGGGTTCTCGAGAAAGCCGATCTGAGGGAGGTGGCGGCTCCCGGGACCCTCACCGTCGGGCCCTTCAAGCTGCGATTTTTCAACATGGTCCACTCGATCCCCGACACGCTGGGGACCCTGATCACCACCTCCGACGGCACGATCCTGTACACCAGCGACTACAAGCTCGATCCCGATCCGATCGGCGGCCGCCCCACCGACCTGGACGGAATCAGGGAAGCGGCGTCGCAGGGCATCGATCTGCTGCTCGGAGACTCTACCAATGCCGACCACCCCGGGCACACACCTTCCGAGAAAACCGTAGGAGGGCCGATCAGGGAGGCGATTCAAAAGGCCAAAGGCAGGGTCATCATTGCCTGCTTTGCCTCCAACCTGCACCGGGTCCAGCAGATCGTCAAGATCGCCGAGGGGGAGGGCAGGATCGTCAGCTTCCTCGGGCGAAGCATGCTGAACAACGTCGCGGTGGCGACCGAGCTCGGCTACATCAAAGTCCCCGACTGGATGGTCGTGCCCATCAACCAGACCGATCAGTACCCGCCCGAGAAGGTGGTGATCGTCTCGACCGGATCCCAGGGGGAACCGCTTTCCGCCCTGTCGCTGATGGCCGCCCGGGAGCACAAGTGGATCGAGCTGACGAAGGGCGACACCGTGATCCTTTCCGCAACCCCCATCCCCGGCAACGAATCCGCGGTGCGCAGGGTCATCGACGGGCTGTTCCGGATCGGCGCAACGGTCATCTCTCCGCCGTCATCGCCGGTGCACGTCTCCGGGCACGCCGCGGCAGAGGATCTCAAGTTCGTCATAGACCTGGTCAACCCGGCCTGGTTCGTGCCGGTCCACGGGGAGTACCGGCACCTTGCGCTGCACTGCCAGCTCGCACGCGAGGTGGGCGTGCCCGAGGAGCGGACGGTGCTGATGGAGGACGGCGACGTCCTGGAAATGGTGGATGGGCGCGTCCGCCGGGCCGCCGACAGGGTGGATTCCGGGTTTGTGTTCGTCGACGGTTTGGGCATCGGCGATGTGGGCGATGTGGTTCTCAGGGATCGGAGGCTTCTGGCCGACGACGGCGTGATTGTGTGTGTGGTGACCATAGATGCAGGCAACGGGGAGCTCCTCGCCGGGCCGGATCTGATCTCGCGTGGCTTTGTCTTCGAGGACCAGGCCACAGAGTTTCTCGAAGAAGCCAGGGCGGAAATTCGCCAATCTCTGGCCTCTTTGGCGGAAGATGAGATCACCGACTACACCGCGGTGAGGCGCAAAGTGCGCAAGTCCCTGGGACGATTCGTCTGGAGGCGTACGGGCCGGCGGCCGATCATTCTGCCGGTCGTCATGGAGGTCTAAAGCTCTGCCTGCAAAAACTGCAAGTCGGCGGCCCCCCAGCAAGGGCCGCCAGCCGGCTCGCCGGCCTCAATCGAAAAAGAAGAAAGCTCACCCTTCGCCCCTGGCGGGAATCCTGGGAGGAGGCTCCGGCAACCGCGACGGGCTCGCAGTGATGCTGCTGTTCGTCGCCGTGGTTGCTGCCCTGGGGCTTTACGGCGATATGGGCGGCCCGGTGGGCCGCTGGATCGAGTGGGGCCTTCGGTGGCTGGTTGGCTCGGCGGCGCTGGCCGCGCCCCCCACCATTGCCGTGGTCGCCGTGAAGATGATGGCGAAGAGCCGCCCGGGCGAGTCGGGGAGGATCGCGACCGGCGCGGCTCTGGCGATCGGGGGAGTGGCCGCCTGGCTTCACCTGCTCTTTGCCGACGACGTTGCCGGTGTAAAGCTCGACGACCTTCCCAGCGTGGGAGGGGCGATCGGCGCCGCCATCGCCTGGCCGGCCACCCGGCTGCTCTCGGTTTGGGGCGCGGGGCTGCTCATCATCACGATCGTGTGCCTGGGGCTGCTGGTCCTCACCAAGACGCCGGCTGCCCGGGTCGTCTCGACCGTCAAAGCGCTGCTCGCCGGTCTTGCCGGCGCAGGGGCTGCGATGGCGAAGGCTATCCATACGGTCACCAAACGCCACTCCGAGAGGATGATCTCCGCGCTCAGCCCGAAGGTCAGGACCCCGGCGCAGCCGAAAAAGCGCCTGCAGCCGAAGCCGAACGCTGCGGAGCACGAGCCTGCTCGAGCCGAGGTCAAGGAGCTCAACAAGCCCGACACTCTGCCTTTCAGAGAGCCGGCCGAAACCGTTGATGCCGGCCTCGAGGGTTACAAGCTTCCGCCGCTGACTCTTCTGGCCGAAGGGGACGAAGCCGAGATGTCCCGGCATTCGATCAACCTCACGGTGGCTGCGCTCGAGAAGACTCTGAAGCAGTTCCTCGTCGACGCCAGGGTCACGGGATACACGGCAGGCCCGACGGTCACCCGCTACGAGATCGAGCTGGGTCCGGCCGTCAAAGTGAACCGGGTGGTCGGCCTGGAGAAGGAGATCCGCTACGCCCTGGCGGCGGGCGAGCTGCGTATCCTGGCGCCGATCCCCGGGCGTTCCGCCATCGGCATCGAGGTCCCGAACAAGAACCGGGCCATCGTCACTCTCGGCGACGTCATGCGCAGCCCGCAGGCCCGCACGTCCGCACATCCCCTGACGGTGGCCCTGGGCAAGGACATCTCCGGCACGTCGGTGGTGGTGAACCTGGCCGACATGCCCCACCTGTTGATCGCAGGCTCCACCGGTGCGGGAAAGTCGACCTGCGTCAACGCCATGCTCTCCTCGATTCTGCTGCGGGCCAGACCGGACCAGGTCCGGCTGCTGCTGATCGACCACAAGCTGGTCGAGCTAATG
>JBBDRH010000180.1:0-1322 GCA_040905645.1 Actinomycetota bacterium | reverse complement strand
CTGATCATGGCAAACCGTCTGAGCAACGATTTCCAGTTCATCGATGTGGGTCGCAAGGACCCGCAAAAGAAAGAGGTGCGGACGCGCACGCGGGAGTTCGCCGAGATCTACGAGGCCTACAAGCCCCAGGATGCGGCGAGCCAGGCGCACCGTTGCCTGCATTGCGGCAACCCCTACTGCGAGTGGAAGTGCCCGGTTCACAACTATATTCCCAACTGGCTCCAACTGGTGGCCGAGGGCAATATCCTCGAGGCGGCGGAACTCTCGCACAAGACCAATACGCTGCCCGAGGTATGCGGGCGGGTCTGTCCCCAGGACCGGCTCTGCGAGGGCGACTGCACCCTCAATGACGGCTTCGGCGCGGTGACCATCGGGTCTGTGGAGAAGTACATCACCGATACCGCCTTCGCCATGGGCTGGCGTCCCGACATGTCCAAGGTGACCTGGACCGACAAGAGGGTGGCGGTGATCGGTGCCGGTCCGGCCGGGCTCGGTTGCGCCGATATCCTGGTGCGTAACGGCGTCAAGCCGGTGGTGTTCGACAAGTACCCCGAAATCGGGGGCCTCCTGACCTTCGGTATCCCCGAGTTCAAGCTCGAGAAGACCGTCATGGAGCGTCGTCGCGCCGTGTTCGAGGAGATGGGGGTCGAGTTTCACCTCGATACCGAGATTGGCAAGGACGTGGATTTCGACGACCTCTTCGAGGAGTATGACGCCGTCTTCATGGGCATGGGCACCTACAAGTACATGGAAGGGGGCTTCCCGGGCGAGGACCTTCTCGGCGTTCACAAGGCGCTCGATTACTTGATCGCCAATGTCAATCATTGCCTGGGCTTCGAGAAGGATCCCCAGGATTATGTGTCGTTCAAGGGCCAGCACGTGGTGGTACTGGGTGGCGGCGATACCGCCATGGATTGCAACCGCACGGCCATCCGTCAGGGGGCGGCCAGCGTGACATGTGCCTACCGCCGTGATGAGGAAAACATGCCGGGTTCCCGCCGCGAGGTGAATAATGCCCGCGAGGAAGGGGTGGAGTTCCTGTTCAATCGCCAGCCGGTTGCCGTCGTGGGCGAAGGCAGGGTGGAGGGCGTCAAGGTGGTGCGCACCCGCCTGGGCGAGGCCGACGAGAATGGCCGTCAGCGTCCCGAGGTGGTGCCGGGTTCCGAGGAGATTATCTCCGCCGATGCCGTGGTGGTGGCCTTCGGCTTTCAGCCGAACCCGGCCTCCTGGTTCGAGAGTGCCAGCATCCAGGTCGATGAGCGCAATCGCCTCAAGGCACCCCAGCATGGCAGCATCCCCTTCCAGACCAGCAACGAGAAGAT
>JBBDRH010000179.1:0-7902 GCA_040905645.1 Actinomycetota bacterium | reverse complement strand
CAGGCCCCCGCCGAAGCAGAACCCGATCATGCCCAGCTTGGCGCCGGGGTTGCGCCGTTCGAGCTCTCCTAACGCCGCCTTCATGTCGGCGACAAAACGCTCCGGACTGGCGCCGTTGAGCGCAGCCATTGCAGCGGCATCGTCGCCGAGCTTCGCCGTGCCGCCCTCCTCCGAGACCAGGTCGAGTGCCAGACCAGAGTAGCCGTCCCGACCCAGGCGGCCGACCACCGTTTTGAAATGATCGGTCAGACCGCGGTTTTCGTGGATTACCAGAACTGCTCCCTTGGGATCCTCAGCGGGTGCGTACGCCGCGATGAGGGTGGAGGTGGGCCCCTGAAAAGTGATGTCCTCGGCGGCGACGGCGCCCTCGGCGCCGGTGGGTAGGGCGGAAGGTTCCGCCGAGGCCGGCGCGCTCGTCGGCGAGGCCGGCGTTCTTTCCTCGGCATCCTGGGCGCAGGCGGCCAGGAGGCCGGAGGCGGCCACGGCATTGAAACCCATCATCCCGAGTCTGCGCATCGCCTCCCTTCGTGAGATCAATCCATCGGCGTGGTCAATGCCCACCTCTTCGGCCAGGTACTTCTCCTGCGGGTTTGCAAACATTCCGCTCTCCTTCCCCGCGCATCGATTCCCTAATGCCAGCGTATCGCGAATGTTTCGCCCGGCCGCCCCGGTGGGTACTCGAATGGAGCCACGAAGGAGGTTGCCATGCCGCAGAAAGCCTGGAACGCTAAACGGGAGCGCCAGTACGAACAAATAAAGGAGAGCCTCGAGCAGCGGGGTACCGGCAAGGACAAGGCTGAGGAGATAGCAGCTCGGACCGTGAACAAGGAGCGTGCTCGATCAGGCGAGGCCAAAACGAGCTCCAGGCTGTCGAAGACGGATATCTCGTCTGGACGCCGGGGCGGTCTTCGCTCGCACAAGGGCCCGGGGGGCCGAACTCGGGATCAGCTCTACGAGGAGGCGAAGAAAAAGAACATCAAAGGGCGCTCCGGTATGACCAAGGCAGAGCTCGAGAAGGCCGTCGGTTGAGTGGTTCTGCACGGAGGTCCCTCGGCCCCAGAACGCACCTGCATCCCCGCTGGCTTCGTTGCTGCGTCGGTTACATACAGCTGGTGAGTATGCGCCCTCCTTGCGCCTCGCCCCCGGGGCGCAGGAGCGCCCTGGATGCGGATGTCCCTCCGTGCAGCACCACTAACCCCCGGACTCTTTTTCGATCCACTCCAGATACTCGGCGCTGCCTGCGGCAATGGGCGTTGCGATTATCTCCGGCGTGTCGTAGCTGTGCTTTTCCCGGATGAATCTCTCCAGGGCCTCGAACCTCTCCGACGTGGCCTTCATGATGCAGATCCACTCGGCAGTCTTCTCGATTGAGCCGTTCCACCAGTAGGTGCTTTGAATTGGCCCGAGGACCTGCACGCAGGCGGCCAGCCGGGCCGCCACGATGGCTTCCGCCAGCGTTTGGGCTTCATCCTTGGAGTCGGTGGTGGTCTTGACCTCCAGATACTCCAGTGGCAACGTTAGCCTCCCAGCTGGACCAGAAGCACCCTGACGGAGAAATCGGGGCCGGAGACGAACTCGTTGAATCCCAGCGCGCTGCCATCCCCCGAGAACATGGCGCTTCCATAAGAGGTTCCGGCAACCACCGAGGAACGCTTGGAGTCCTCCACCGTCACCATACCTATCTCGACGTCTGAGGTTTGAAGGGCGTACCGGTTGAACGCAACGGCCTTTCCATCCGGGGAGACACTGGCGGAGGAGATCTCATGGTCGGGCTTGACCGGAACCAGGATCTCGACCACCTTGCTGCCCTCGGTAGCCACCCCGACCGTCTCGCCGTAGACGAGCAAACGCTTGAAGTCGGGGAATACCTCAAAGCCGTTGCCGGGAAAACTCGCCGTGATACGCCCTTCGCCGTCCCTGAAGGTGACTACACGGTTGCTGGCAACCACGTAGGCTCCGCCCTGGAGCTGTGCGAACTGGAACACTCCAGACCCGCCCTCGCCGGTGATCAGCTCGGTGATCGCCCCGGTGTCCGGGTTGATGCTCACGAGCCGGGATGGCCCGCCGTCGGGCGCGTCCGGATCGTTGATCGCCGCCAGCAGGCTGCTGCCGTCGAGAGTCCAGGAGAATGAGAATGGTGCGGGCGGGCCTTCGCCCTCCTTCCGGGTGAGCATGACCTCCTTGACCTCGGTCAGATGGCCGTCGGGCGACTCTTTTCCAACCGCGAGCCCTTGAAAGAAGCCCTCGCAGAGGTCCACCAATGCGATGCGTCCGTCCGGCCCTCGGACCAGGTTGCCTTTCAGGGGAGTCTTGCCGTCGCCCTGCAGCTCGCGGGCTCCACCCGAGAGCGGGAGCCGGAACAGCACGGACTCGGGCTGGCCCTCGCATCCCGGTTGCGGGAAGGCGTCGTCGGTATCCGCGACGTATGCCGCCGACCCATCCAGGGACATCCCGGCAAGAAATCCGGGCCCGATCTCCTTGGGCGAACTGAAGGCGTGGTAGTCGGTGGCATCCTCAGTAGCCGGGGGGGTGGGCTTGGGAACGACGGTAGGACTGTCGACGGCGCAAGCCCCGAGGAGCAGGCACGTCGTCAAGAACAAGCGGACCGGGAGCCGGGTGAAAGCTGTGTTGGGGAAGTTCACAGCCCGGTCGGCGTGAGCAGACCCCGGCCCGCCAGGCCCACCAGGCGGTCGATGTTCTGAAGCTGGACCAATGCAACCGATGGGATGCTGCGCAGCTCCCAAAATGCCTGACCGGACATCCACGCCGTATCGCGTGCCTTGCGAATGCTGAAGATTGCTATCACGTCGTCCACCCTGCCGAACGACGCGTCGAGGTCGGCCAGGAAACCGGTGGCAAACCATCGCTTCACCTCGTCAAGGGTGTCCTCCAGGATGTCGGTGACCCGATCGAAGTCGCGTCGCCGCTTGGAGTCGGGGTTGGCCTTCATCTTCTTGCATGTCGATACCAGCGCCACCGACAGGTCGCGGTTTATATGAGCGTTTAAGCCTGCCAGCGCGAACTGTATGGGTGCGATCTTGCGGCTGAGGCGTGCTTCGAAGAGCGGAGCCCACGCTTTGGGTACCCGGCTGGGGTTGTGGAGGTTGTCGTAGACGGCCTGGAAGTAGAGGTTGGAAAAGCTGATCGTCAGGGCGTCCATGAACTTCGGGTAGTTGAAGAATCCTTCACCCATCGCTCCCCGGACGTTCTCCGTCACGCGCATGTACATCTTGTTGAACCAGGCGACTCCATCGAGGGTCGGGAGCGCGGCCTCGATCAGACGCATTTGTTCGAGCACCTCGGCGGTGGACTTGGCCCGCGGCTCGAAGACGTCGATCAAGGCTGGGCTTTGCTGATTCAAAGGGCTCTCTCTCGGAAACGAAGTTCCTCAAGAGAGCCTAATGTAAACCGCACCCCGGCTTCACTATGAGCGCATCACCTTGTGCCGTCGGGACCTTTTTCCGGGTCGATCCTGAGGGGATGATGCGGCGCCCTGCCGAAACTGAACGATGATTGGACATGCCGATGCAGTACGAACAGGTGCGCGCCCGCCTCGATGAGCTCGCCGATCCCTCACAGCTGGAGGGACAGGCTCGCTTCGGGATCGACGTCTCCCACTCGCTCGGGATAAGTATGCCGGCTCTGAGGCAGCTTGCCCGGGAGGCCGGCCGTGATCACGACCTGGCGGGATTGCTGTGGAGCTCGGGCATCCGAGAGGCTCGCATCCTGGCCGCCCTCGTCGATGACCCCGCCTCCGTGACTGAGGATCAGATGGAGGCGTGGGCTGGGGAGTTCTCCTCATGGGAGGTTGTGGACACCTGCTGCTGCAACCTGTTCGATCGAACCATCCACGCTCATTCCAAGGCAGTCGAGTGGTCGCGCCGGGAGGAGGAGTTCGTCAAGAGGGCCGGCTTCTCATTGATGGCGGGACTGGCGGTACACGACAAGAGGGCGAACAACCGGGACTTCGAGGAGTTTTTCGCAGCGATTGAGCGGGAGGCGTGCGATGGGCGGAACTTCGTTAAAAAGGCCGTCAACTGGGCGTTGAGACAGATCGGCAAGCGAAATGTCGAGTTGAGAGCCGGGGCGATTGCGGTTGCGGAGCGGGTGGGAGCGCTGGATTGCAGAGCCGCTAAATGGGTCGCATCCGATGCTCTAAAGGAGCTTCGCAACCCACAGTTAGAGACTCGTCTGGGCGCCCGTCGCCAACGATAAAGGAACCCTTCAGGTTGCCCCCAGCATTGGCCGCCTGATAGTTTGACCTCCTTGCAGAGTAGGCTCAGTTCGTCCCCGGCCCTTAGCGTCCCTGCCCTCAGACGGCTGGACGGCGGGGACAGCGCGTTCTGGCAGGGCATCGACACGAAAGCCGACGCCAGGGTCCTCGACCTGGTTTCGTTCGACTTTACGCCCCCACCTCGCACCAAATCCGCATTCAGAGGATTTCTCAGGCTGGCTTTGACGTTGGGCGTCGCGGCCGGGTGTGCGATGTATCTGCAGGCTCAAAAGCAGGTCACCGTCGTGGACCGGGGAGCAACCAGCACCCTCCGTACCTTCGCTCCCACCGTGGGGGAGGCGCTGACTCGGGCAAGCATAGAGGTCGGGGCAGGCGACCGGATATCGCCCCCCGCCGGTGTACCGTTGGCCCCCGACCACAAGATCGAGGTCCTGAGGGCCAAAGATGTTGTGGTGGTCATAAATGGAGAGCGCCAGGTGCAACGAGTCACCGGCAATACGGTGACGGAGGTCCTCAAAGAGCTCTCCGTCGTTTCCCGGGGCGCGCTGATCGCCCCGGCCCCCGACACGCCGATTGGTCCCGGCGATGAGGTGGTCGTCGCCCAGTCCGTCAACGCCACGGTGATTCACGACGGTAAAACCCAGCCGGTCATGACCAACGTGCTGACCGCCGGCGGCCTACTGCGCCAGCTCGGTGTGGTACTCGGTCCGCACGACCGGGTCGAGCCCAGCATCCTTGCCTACCCGTCGGAAGGCTCGACGATTAAGGTCGTGAGAGTGAACCAGGCGTTGGAAATGCTGCACTCGCAGATCGATTTCAAGACGCAGACCGAACAGACCGACCAGCTCGAGCTGGGGATTCGCAAGGTCAAGAGTCCCGGAGTCGAGGGCGTCAAGGCGGCGAGCTACCGAATCATCTACGAGGATGGCAAGGTCAAGAGCAGGACGTTCCTGGGCAGCGAGGTGCTACGCCAGCCGACCAACCAGATCACGCTGGTCGGCACCTTCCGGCCGGTGCTGAAGGCATCGAACAGCTCTCAGCTGGGGAAAGCTTCCTGGTACACCCAGCCGGGACTGATGGCTGCCCACCGATTTCTTCCCCTGGGCACGGTGGTCCGGGTGACCAACATGTCCAACGGCAAGCAGGTGACCGTGACCATTCGCGACCGGGGCCCCTACGTTGACGGCAGGATCATCGACCTCTCCGACACCGCCTTCAACCAGCTTTCCCCGACTTCAAGGGGAGTGTTGAACGTAAAGATCGAGTGGTAGAGGAGCCGCGCGCGCTTCTCAGCCCCACCGATATCGGAGACCTTGCCCGCCGGCATCTGATTCAACCCTCCAAGGCTCTCGGTCAAAACTTCGTGATCGACCAGAACACCATTCGCCGGATCGTCAGGCTCGCCGGCATCACCCCAACCGACCGCATCATCGAGGTGGGAGCAGGCGTGGGTACCCTCACCCTGGCCCTGGCGAATGCCGCGGCCCAGGTGGTTGCGATTGAGCTGGACCGAAGGCTGATCCCGGCCCTCACCGAGGTGCTGAGCGATCTCGACAACGTCGAGATCCTCGTGGGAGATGCCCTGAAGGTGGACTTCTCGGCGCTGTTCGGCGGCGGCAGCGCCCGGTTGGTGGCCAACCTGCCCTACAACATCGCCACGCCGCTCATCGCGACGCTGCTCGAGCAGGCTCCTCAGGTTTCGGACTTTGTGATCATGGTTCAGAGGGAGGCCGGGGAAAGGTTCGTTGCGCCTCCCGGCTCGCGGACCTACGGCGCCGTCAGCGTCCTGGTCGCCTACCACTGCGATGCCAGAATCTTGGGCAAGGTCCCGGCGAGTGTTTTCTGGCCCGTTCCTAAGGTCGAGTCTCTGCTGGTACGGTTGACACGACGGCCCGCGCCGGTTCAGGTTGGCTGTGCAGATTTGATGAAGGTGGTGAGAGCAGCTTTTGGCCAGCGACGGAAGACGGTCAGGAACAGCTTAGCCGCCGGGCTGGAGCTCCCGGTTGAAGAAGTGGAAGCAGCAATCAGGCGTGCGGGCATCGACCCCGAAGCCAGAGCAGAGTCGCTGGGCTTGACCCAGTTCGCGAAGCTGGCCGAGGCGCTCGAGTGATCCGGGTGACGGCGCGGGCGAAGGTCAACCTTCGCCTGGCGGTGCTGGGTCGGCGCACGGACGGCTACCACGAGCTGGAAACCATAATGCAGTCGATAAGCCTCGCCGACGAGCTGTCCCTCGAGCCTGCCGAGCACTCGGAGGTCTCGATCGGCTGGGCCGAAGGGCTTGCCGGCCCGATCCCCCCCCAGCCGGACATCGTCGAAAGAACCGTGGCCGCGGCCAGGCTCCCTGGGCCGGAGCGATTCCGCATCGTGCTGAAGAAGAGGATTCCCGTCGGCGCCGGTTTGGGGGGAGCCAGCGCCGATGCCGCTGCGGCACTTCTGGGACTCGAAAGGCTCCAGGGGACGGACCCGCTGGCGCCGCTGAAGACCGAGTCGCTCGCCGGGCACCTGGGCGCCGATGTGCCGTTTTGTCTGACCGGCGGGGTGGCGCTCGCCACCGGCATCGGCGACCGGATCACCCCTCTGGACACCGGTGCAACCCTGTGGTGGGTGATCGGGATCTCGCAGTCGGCGCTGCCTACCGTCGGGGTCTACCGTCGCTACGATGAGCTGGTGGCTGCGGGGGCTCAGGTGTCTTCGATGGTTGGTTCTACCGCAGACCTGATCTCAGCCCTCGCCGATGGCGAATTGGAAGGAGTGGCTGCCAATCTGGCCAACGACCTGGAGATGGCAGCCTTCGATCTCAGACCGGAATTGGGAAGTCTGAAGCAGCGGATGGTCCATGCGGGAGCGCTGGGGTCGATCATGACCGGCAGCGGATCGGCGATCATCGGCCTGTGCCGGGACGAGGGCCACGCTGATCAGGTTGCGGCCAGGGCAGCAGAGGTCTTCCCGAGGGTGGAGGTTGCCGAAGGCACGCCGGTGGGCGCGGAGGTTGTGGAATCCTGACGTGACCAGGATGGCTGAGGGTGACGAAATTGTCGGCGGAGTCTAAGTGGCTTCGAAAAAACTCTGTCCTTGAAGCTTTCAAACCGTTAGGAAAGTAGGAAGCTGTGGTCAGTCCACCTGACGAACCCTCGAAAATCGAAGGCGTCGACCCAGCGCAAAGTGCGTCGCAAGGGCTCAAGCGTTCGCTCAGGCCATTGATATCGGCCTGCCCATATATCAGCGGCTCGGTCCCGAACAGTACCCACAGCAATCGCTCAAAACTATGAATTCGTGGAAGGTCATGGCGCTTGATCCACGACCCCCTTTCGCAAATCTTAAGAGTCCCGCCTACCTTGAGCATGCCTTCTTTACTTACTGGAATGAGGCCGACTACGACGAGCACGTCGATCAGTGAGGCTGGCCACTTTTGCGTGATCCCTGGGGAGGTTCGGCGTCGATTCCAGCCCAATCCACAATTCAAAAGCCGCACTCGACGATCTTTCGGTCTGTGGGGAGTTCTCTTACCCGAATTGGGTGGTTGAAAGCGTTGAAGCGATACGGCTGCGGCGAGGTGTTAAATGTATCGAGTGGCCGACGGAGCTGGTCCGGGGAATTTCCGGGATAGTGTAATGGCAGCACCAGGGATTTTGGATCCCTTAGTCAAGGTTCGAATCCTTGTCCCGGAG
>JBBDRH010000178.1:0-7919 GCA_040905645.1 Actinomycetota bacterium | reverse complement strand
CGGTTGCCGCGAGTATCGCCTCCACATCTTTATCGACGTGGGCGGCGCTGACGAACGCAGCCTCGAATTGAGCGGGAGGCCAGTACACGCCTTGCTCCAGCATCGCATGGAAGAAGGCGGCGAATTTTGCGGTGTCCGAGCGTTTGGCCGAGACCAGGTCGGTCACCGGCCCATCCTGGAAGAACAGGGTCAGCATTGAGGAGACTCGATGCACCAACAGCGGAACTCCGGCCTTCCTGCCTGCCTCCTCGAGCCCCTCCTCCAGAGCGGCTCCCAGCTCCTCCAGCCTCGGGTACGGACAGGTCTGCCTCAGCTCGGTAATGGTGGCGATGCCTGCAGCAACGCTGATCGGGTTGCCCGAGAGCGTTCCTCCCTGATAGACGTCGCCCGAGGGAGCGATGTGGCTCATCAGGTCTTTTCGCCCGCCGTACGCCCCCACCGGAAGGCCTCCGCCGATGACCTTGCCCAGGATGGTGAGATCCGGGTTGATGCCGAACATCGCCTGAGCTCCGTGGTAGCCGACCCGAAAGCCGGTGATCACCTCATCGAAGATCAACAGGGCCCCATAGGCGTCGCAGCTCACCTTCAACCCCTCGAGGAAACCTGGGGCGGGGGGGACGACGCCCATGTTGGCGGCCACCGGCTCGACGATGACTGCTGCAATCTCGTGCCCGTGGGCTGCGAACAGCTCGGTCGCGGGGGAGTTGTAGGGAGCGACGAGGGTGTCCGCAGAGCTGCCCGGCGTGACACCGGGCGAGTCGGGAAGCGACAGAGTCGCCACTCCGGAGCCGGCCGAAACCAGCAGAGAGTCCACATGTCCGTGGTAACAGCCTGCGAACTTCACGATCTTGTTGCGGCCGGTAGCGGCTCTCGCCAGCCTGAGTGCGCTCATCGAGGCCTCCGTTCCGGAGGAGACCAGCCTGACCATCTCCACCGACGGGAGTGCGTCGACCAGCAGTTCGGCAAGCTCAGCCTCCCCGCGCGTCGGGGTCCCGAAAGAGGTTCCCTTCGACGCAGCTTGATTCACCGCCTCGACCACCTTGGGGTGAGCGTGTCCGAGAATCAGTGGGCCCCAGGACGAGAGCATGTCGATGTAGGTGTTGCCGTCGAGGTCGGTCACCCGGGACCCCGAGCCGGAGCGCATGAATACCGGAGTTCCCCCGACGGCCCCAAAGGCTCGAACCGGGGAGGAGACCCCGCCCGGCATAACCTGAAGGGCCCTCTGGAAAGCTTGTTCGGACTCGCTCAAATTTCCGACAGCCAGCGAGCGGCGTCCAGGGCGTGGTAGGTGATCACGAAGTCGGCGCCCGCCCGGACCATCGAGCCGAGGATCTCCAGCGCGGCGGCGCGTTCGTCGATCCACCCCCTCTCTGCGGCGGCTTTGACCATCGCGTACTCGCCGCTGACGTTGTAAGCACTCAGTGGCGCATCGAACCGGGCCCGGGCTGCGCTGAGAAGGTCCAGGTTGACCAGCGCAGGCTTGACCATGACGATGTCGGCGCCCTCGGCCAGGTCTCGCTCGATGCTCGCCATGCCCTGCCGGTGAGCGCCCGGGTCGATCTGGTAACCGCGCCTGTCGCCGAACGCCGAGGCGGACCCGGCCACCTCCCGGAAGGGCCCGTACATGGAAGAGGCGAACTTGGCGGCGTAGGACATCACGCCGGTGCTCTGATGGCCGGACTCATCCAGGGTCTGGCGAATCGCGGCGACCCGGCCGTCCATCATGTCGGAGGGGGCTACGAAGTCGGCACCCGCCTTGGCCTGGGAGAGCGCGGTCCGGGCGATGGCCTCAACCGAAGCGTCGTTGATGACCTGCTCGTTTTCGACGATCCCGCAATGGCCGCTGGCCGTGTAGCCGCACAGGCAGGTGTCGGCGAAGACGACGAGGCCGGGGGAGGAGGACTTGATCTCGGCGATCGCTCGCTGCGCCGGTCCGTCGGAGGCGAAAGCCCGTGAACCGGCGTCGTCTTTCGCACCGGTGACCCCGAAAACCAGCACGCCCGGGATGCCGAGCGACTCGGCCTGCTTGGCCAGGATGCCCACCCGGTCGGCGGGCCAGTGGAAGTGTCCCGGCATCGACGGCATGGGGGTCTCCTCGTCGAGGTCGTCGGCAACGAAGACCGGCAGGACGAAGCGGCTCGGATCGAGCCGCGTCTCCGCCAGCAGACGCCGTATCCCGGGAGTGCGCCGGAGACGCCGGAGGTTTTCGCCCATCAGGACCCGTCGGAGACTGCGGGCTTGAACGAGGGGCGCTGCGCTTCGAACTGGGAGATCTCGTCCTGCTTCTGCAAGGTGAGGCCGATGTCGTCCAGGCCGTTCAGCAGCCGGTACCGGGCGAAGTCGTCCAGCTCGAAGTCCTCCTCGACGCCGATTGAGGGCACGAATACCTTGCGGTGCTCCACGTCGACGGTGATCTCGGTTCGGGGGTCCTCCTCGACCGCCTCAACTATGGCGGTGACGACCGGTTGCGGCAGCTCCACCGCCAGGAGCCCGTTCTTGAGGGCATTGGCTCGGAAAATGTCGGCGAAGCTCGCCGAAATCACTGCGTAGAATCCGGACTCCTCCAGCGCCCACACCGCATGCTCCCGGGACGATCCGCACCCGAAGTTGGGCCCCGTCAGCAGGATGCTGCCGCCCCGGTAGCGGGGCTGGTTGAGAACAAACTCCGGATCCTCCATCCAGGCGGAGAAAAGGCCGGAGCCGAATCCGGTCCGCTCGATCCGCTTGAGCCAGGCGGCCGGGATGATCTGGTCGGTGTCGACGTCGCTGCGCTTCAACGGGACACCGGTGCCACTGACCCTGCGCACCGGCTCCATCAGTTGAGATCCGTGGGGGAGGCAAACCTTCCCGCAATCGCGGTTGCCGCCGCCACGGCAGGCGATACCAGGTGCGTCCGCCCTCCCTTGCCCTGGCGCCCTTCGAAGTTTCGGTTGGAGGTGGACGCGCAACGCTGGCCGGGGCCGAGCTGGTCGGGGTTCATCCCCAGGCACATCGAGCACCCGGCGCCCTCGCGCCACTCAAACCCTGCCTTCATGAAGATCTGATCCAAGCCTTCAGCCTCGGCGTCGGCTTTGACCTTCATGGAGCCCGGGACGACCATCGCCCTCATGCCCTCTCGGACGTGCCTGCCTGCGACCACCTCGGCCGCCGCCCGCAAATCCTCCAGGCGGGCATTGGTGCAGGAGCCGATGAATACTGCATCCACAGGGATCTCACGCATCGGCGTTCCCGGAGTCAGCGCCATGTAGTCGAGCGCCCGGCGGGCCGCCTCCTTGAGCGCAGGATCGGTGTAGTCCTCCGGGTCGGGCACCCGGCCATCGATTCCAACCGTCTGTGCGGGGTTGGTGCCCCAGCTGACGTAGCGGCGCAGGTTGGCTGCATCGATCACGATTTCCCGGTCGAAGACCGCATCGGAGTCAGTGTGCAGCATGCGCCAATCTTCAAGCGCGTCCTCCCAATCCTTGCCCTTGGGCGCGTAGCGCCGCCCCTCGAGGTAAACGAAGGTGGTGTCGTCGGGAGCGATCATGCCGGCCCGGGCGCCCCCCTCGATCGACATGTTGCACACGGTCATCCGGCCCTCCATCGACAGTGACCGGATCACCTCGCCCCGGTACTCGATGATCGAACCGACCCCTCCATGCGTGCCGATGTTAGCGATGATCCCCAGGATGACATCCTTGGAGGTCAGCCCTTCGGGGAGAGCCCCGTTGACGGTTACCGCCATGGTGGCCGGCCGGGTCTGGGAGAGGGTCTGGGTGGCCAGGACGTGCTCCACCTCGCTGGTGCCGATTCCAAATGCGAGTGCCCCGAAGGCTCCGTGCGTCGAGGTGTGGCTGTCGCCGCAGACGATGGTGGCTCCGGGCTGGGTGAGCCCGAGCTCCGGGCCGATCACGTGGACGATGCCCTGGCCGGGATGGCCCATCGGCAGCAGCTTGATCCCAAACTCCTCGCAGTTGCGGCGAAGGGCCTCGATCTGCTTGGCGGAGATCGGATCGGCTACGGGCAGGTTGAGGCCGATGGTGGGCACGTTGTGGTCCATCGTCGCCAGCGTCAGGTCCGGCCGGCGGACCTTTCGGCCGGCCAGGCGCAGCCCCTCGAACGCCTGGGGGGAGGTGACCTCATGGACCAGGTGCAGGTCGATGTAGAGAAGGTCGGGCTCGCCGGGGGCGCGATGAACCACGTGACGCTCCCAAACCTTCTGCGACAACGTCTGACCCATCGGTGAACCGGCTCCTTGCATCAAAAGGGATCGGCTGCGAGTTACAGCCGATCCCAGTTTAATTGGTGCCGGAGCTAGACGAGGCTCTAACTGCTATCCCCCGTTTTTGGAAAACGAAGTGCCCGATCCCACTACCGCACCTTCCTCGCTCTGAGGGGCGTCATCGAGTTCTGCCAGCCGTTGTTCGGTGGGGCGGCCCGTCGGATTGCCAAAGGCGGTGGAGGTGTCCACACCTTTCGTGGGAATTGATTCTGGGTCCGGCATCTCAACCGGATCGGGAACCGGAACCTCTTTCATGTCCATGGCATCTCCTCTCCTGGTTAGGAAAATCGGTGTCGATTGACACTTACCCGTACAGAAGGAAGCGGAAAACTCCTGCGGTTCGAGGCCGATTTCCGGCCGGCTTACCGCTGTGCTCCGGTAGACTTGGGGACTTCGCCGCCGAGTATCTGCTGGAGGTTCTCGTCCGGTTCCGATTTCCGAGGCTCCGGAGCGCCCCCGGGAGGCCCCGACAGATCGTTGAGCCTGGACTCGGCGTCTCGTCCGAGGTCGGAGGCGCCCCCGAAGGCGGCGGAAGTGTAGATTAATTTACCCGATATAGCGTTTTGATCGGGCATATCGAGCTCTTCGGCGGGTTTGGCTTCCATGACACTCCTTTCGCAGCGTTCAGCCTAGCTATACCCGGTGCCGGGCCGAAAGGAAACGAAGAAAACGAGGGGCCCAGGAACGCTGCCGGCGCCGGGCGAGCGGACAGCGGTCTTCCAATTTCTCCACACGCTCGGGGAGAGTACTTATCGTTTCGCCCGCGCAGCAGCCAAGAGATCCTGGTAGACGTAGGGCACGTAGTTGTCGATCACCGATGCGGGGGTCTTCAGCTGGTTGCGGAGGTGCGGGCACTCGTCGGCGAGGTAGAAGCGGTTGACGCCGTCAAACAGCACCTCGCGGTACCTCGCCTCAATCAAGATGAGCTCCCAAGCTGCCGAATCGGTGGCTTCGATTACCACCACCGCCGGCCGGAATGCATCCCAATCGCCTCCCCGCAGCACGGCTTCCTCATGACCCTCGACATCGATCTTCAAGAACTCGAACCGGCTGGGGGCGTGTTGCGCGCAGATGTCGCGAAGCGTCACGACCGGCACAACACTTTCTTGAATCTCGTACCCGGCCGTCCGGTAAAACTCCGCCAGCCTCGAGGTCAAGGTGGACCTGCCCGGACGGGCCGTTACCTCGTAGAAGGCGAGACTCCCGGTCGTGTCTGAAACCGCCAGATTCAGGTTTATATCGCGTGGACGAGCACGCTGAAGAGCTTCAAAGAATTTCTTCTGCGGCTCGACGTTGATTCCATGCCAGCCCCGGTCGTAAAAGAGCTTCGTCACCGAGTCTGCGCGCGGATCCGCCGCTCCGATATCGACATAGAAGCCGTTTTCGACGGCGGCGAAGGTTCGGGAAAGGACGACGTCCTCCGCGTTTTGGGCGTAAGAAATGGTTTGCGGAGTCTCTCCGGGCAGCGGGGATGCGGACGGCTGCCCGGCATTCGGTGCCGGCCCCGCCCCCAGTAGTCTTCTGACCGCCCGATAGGGTCGCCGCAGGACCTTGCGAGTCGCATTCGCAACTGATCTCCACCTGACCGGCGGATCAGCCGTCCATCGTGCGGATCGATCCAATGCCCTGAGAATCACCCTGGAAAGAGAACGATCATTCACACCGAAGGCAACCGTCGGCTTGCGCTGAACCCTCTCGAATTCGATCCACGCCACCGCGACACCCAGCGGGCGAAGGTCGGTGGAATCAGGATCTACATCCCTCGGAACCACCGTCCGCTCTGTGGACAGACGAATGACTGACTCCCTCTTGCCCGATACGGTTCCTTTCGGTACGGGTCCCTGCAGTATCCAGCCTGGTTCCTCCGGCAGAACCTCCAACTCGACCGGTTGGTCATTGATCTGAATTTTGACGGAGGCCGGATCTACCAGAGCGGTCAAGATGCGTACTCTGACCATCCGATTCTTCGTTTTCCCGAGCGGGACGCGGAGGAGTGATTCTGTCTCGGGACCACTCCAGCAAAACCACAGGCCCGGCTCGAACTCCTCGCACAGATGCCACCCGGACCCCGGCAAAACTCGATCAAAGTTCACTCTGCCGGAATGTAAGGGGCCGGGGATGGGCTCTCGGTCGATGCCCCCCGGATGGCCGCTGATTCTGGTGCTCTTCACGACGGTCCCGAGTCTACCTAACCGACCCAGACAGACGGTAAGGCAGGGACCCTACCGATAGCGCAGCAGCCTCCAACGATAAGCCCATTGATGAAGGATCTGCCTGATCAGGTACGGCTTGATATTTTGTGGCGGACTTCGTAATGAGTTGGGATACGACCCAGATGAAGAAGCCGAAGCAACTTCATCTCCTCTTCCCCAACGTGGGCGAGGGCCGCGGTTTTTTGGGCATCGTGGATACGAAAACAGGCGAGGAATCTGGGAACCCGCGCTAACTTGAACCCCTCCCGCGAGCGCGCAGAATGAAGTCCCAATCCATCGCGAAACGGAAGCTTTCGTCAATTCCGTTCAAGGCGTCCCACACCCGACGGCGCCAAAACATGGTCTCCTGCGGAATGTAGTTCGCCCACTTGATGGCTTTCTCATCATGACGTGGAAGGATCGCACGCCCAATTTCGAGCCCCTCCCGGTCGATGTTGATCCTGTGCCCGTAGACAACATCGATGTCCGGGTGGATGGCAAAGTAGTTGGCGATGTAAGCGAGAGTTCCCAATCATGTTCAGGGTGCGCATTGCCTGGGACTCCATTGGGTAGACGAGGCGGGTGCCGTTTGTAAATTCGCAGACGCCCTCCGTTATTGCCGCCCAGAACTTGGGCAGATCCTCGGGGGGCACTGACAGATCCGCGTCAAGGATCATCAACCCCGTTGGCTGCTGCGAATCCTTTTCGCACCGCATCTCCCTTTCCTCTCCCATCACCTTGGGGAACGAGCGTGATGTCAAGCTCTGGGTGATCGGCAATCACGGCAGCGATCTCTTCGGCGGTTCCGTCGGATGAACCTCCCTCGACAAAAACGACCTCAGTGTGTTTTCCGAGCGGGGGCAATCTTTCGATGGCTGACCGAATGTTGCCTTGTTCATTCCGAGCCGGAATCATGACGGTGCAGGTGGGATTCGACTTGCGCGAAGTTCGCGCTGATCCCAAAGGGCGAGCCGTGACCCAGCTGGTGATTCCGAGTTTAGAAAGAACGGGCAGCGGGCCGAGAAGGCGTTTTGCGGGGCCCATGAGCAATCTGGGCCCAACAGGAAGCGGAGTCCGGTGCCCCGAAGAAACTGTTTCGAAGTCGGTTAGCGTCAAAAGGTTGACTAAATCCAGCCGTCACAGCCAATTCTGAAGGGGCTCGTCCGATTTCAAACCTAAACGGCTCGCCAGCTTGAGGACGGGCTCCCAGACGAAGTTGTAGTGGGTGATCAGAATTCGCGTCGAGGGACTGGTTACCTGCGAAAGGTTTCGAAAGCACGTCCACACGTCTGAGAGGTAGCCAACCAGGTTGCAGGCAACAACGTAGTCGAAAGCGCCTGAAATCGGCATTTCTTCCACGTCGGCACAGACAAAACTCAGATTCGGATGCCGGCGTTTTGCCTGTTCGACCATCCGAGATGAGGAATCGGCGCCCACCCCAAACGATGGATGCAGGGAGGCGAGCA
>JBBDRH010000177.1:0-7936 GCA_040905645.1 Actinomycetota bacterium | reverse complement strand
CGGCACCGTCACCTCTCAGCCCCAGCCGGAAGGCGCGCATTGCGTGAGTGTTCGGGAAGGTTGAGCTTGTTCATCAACTTTGCTAAGTCCCTCTAGAAGGAAGATATGCGTCAGCTTCTGATCGCGGTCGTCTTCGGAGCAATCGCCGCCGGTGCGGCGCTGATTGCGCTGCGCACTCGCTCCTCTTCGGGCACAACCAACAAATCGGTGCCCCCGGCACTCAGACCGGCAGACATCGACTCTGTACTGGAGTCCGGCCGGTTGACCAAAGTCCTGTTCTGGGGCGCCGGGCTCACGATCTTCTTCGCGTTCTTCCTACCGGCCTACTGGTTCAGGGAGCCCGCACGAATGACAGCCAAGGAAAAGAGCTTCGAGGAGGACTCCGTCGAGCGCGGCGGGATTTACTACGCTCTTACCACCGACCCGGTCACCGGCGAATCCAACCTGCGTGGCAAGGAGTGTGCCCGCTGCCACGGAGTCAACGGCGAGGGCGGCACCAGCGAGTTCCACGACCCGAACACCGGCCAGATGAGAACGGTCCAGGAGCCGGAGCTCACCACGGTGTTTGCCAGGTACGAGGAGCCTCCGGCAGGCTTCGACGACGCTCGTGCATTCATCACCGAAACCATAGAGCGAGGTAGGCCCGGCACCCCGATGCCCACGTGGGGCAACAAGTACGGTGGTCCGCTGACCGAGCAGGAGATCGAGGACATCGTCAACTGGCTGGAGAGCATCCAGGTAGACGTGGATATCGAGGAGGGCGCGACGGGCGATCAGATCTTCAGCAGGCTCTGCGCAGCCTGCCACGGAATCGGTGGGGCGGGCGGATCTGGCCCCGCTCTGACCGGCGGCTCGGAAACAAGGCAGTTCCCGAACATCGAAGATCACAAAGCCTTCGTTAAAGGTGGATCGAAGGCGGGTCAGCCTTACGGCACCAGCGGCATGGGGACCGGCGGCATGCCTGCCTGGGGAACCCTGACCGACGAACAGATTCAGAAGGTCGTTGAGTACGAGAGGAGCTTGTAGCAGATGCACCCACTAGTTCTCCTTGCCACGGAGGCAGCCGCGTCCGGCGGGGGCACGTTCATCAAAGGCGTGGCGGTCTTCCTCGGATTCATGGTCTTCTTTGTAGGGAGCACGTGGCTGCTTATCTCGATGATTCTCGGCGCCAGGCTGGGGTATCTCGTGACCGGCGCCTCGTTATTCTCCGTTTTCACGATTCTGTCGGCGATCTGGTTCGTTACTGCGCTGGGACCCAAGGGTTCCGATGGCTTCTTGGGGGCGCTGGGTGAGGAGACCGCCTGGCAACCGGTGGCGACCGGTCCCGAGCTCGGGTCGGTCGAATCCTCGTACGGGACACTGGACGTGGGGGATTATCCCGATGGGGAAGGGTGGGTCAGACCGAGCAACGAAGGTCGCCTGGCCGATCTCGGGGAGGACGATAGCACCGCAGACGAGCTGGACAACGCCAGGCCGGTGATGGAGTCTCTGGTCGGCGAGGCGGTCAACGCCATTCCCGGAATCCGTGAGAGCGTGAAGGACAAGATTCAGGGCGAGGTGACGCTCGACCCCGAAAACTTCGAATTGACCGACTTTCGGATGAAGGAAACAGAGGTCGCGGGGAAGGACTCGATAGTGGCGGTAGGCAAAGCGGTGCCCAAGGCGGACTTGATCAGCGACCTTGGGGGCGTGCCGGAAGGCGAGGTGGTCCAATACCTGGTCGAGGTTGGCGACCAGGTCACCACGGACCAGCCGGTGGCAGAGGTCAAGGCCGGCGATCAGACCATTCAGCTGAATTCCGACAGAGAAGGCAAGGTACTCGATTTCGGATTCGAGGAGGGCGACAACATCAAGACCGGGGTGCCCTACCTGACTGTCGACATCTCCGGGCAGCCGGGAGCGCCACCGGCCGTCGAGGTGGTCGCAGCGAGAGTGAGGGGTTCGGTCAGAGTTCCGGCGTTCATTTACCTGGTGGCCAGCCTGTTGCTGATGGCAGTCCACCTGGTGGGTCTGCAACGCTACGAAAGAGCCGCCCAGGTAGCTCAGCCGCAGACCGCCTGACAGCGCTCCTATCTACAAGGCTTTCTTTACCAGCTCGGGCAGGTCGGCCGGGTTCATGCCCGCCTCGAAGACGACGACTCCGTCAACCTCAACCACCGGAATGAAGACTCCAAACTCATTCATAAGCGCGGGGTCGGTGGTTATGTCGACCTCATCGAACTCCACCCCTGCCCTCGTCAGCGCCTCTTTAGCGTGATCGCAGAGGCTGCATCGGGGCTTGGAAAACAGCACAATCGAGCTCATATCCCGATCAGCGTCTCCAAGCCGGCCGCCGTCATCCACTTTTGAATGACGGCTGAGATTCGGTAGACCTGATCGAAGAACAGCAGCACTCCGAAGGCCACCAACAGTGCTCCGCTGACCCGCATCACCGTCTTCTGGTGTTTGCGGATGAAGCTGAGCGCTCCGGAAAGCTTCGACACCCCCAGCGCCGCCAGAACGAAGGGCACGCCCAGCCCCATCGAATAGGCAAACAAAAGCAGCGCTCCCCGGCCGACCGTATCGACCTGCGACGCCAGCAGAAGCGTCGAAGCAAGCGTCGGGCCAATACAGGGAGTCCATCCGAGGCCGAAGCTCAGCCCCATCAGGTAATTGCCAAGCAGCGTCTGGCCTCTTCTCATTTCGAGGCGGCGCTCGGCGTAGATCCAGCGGAGGGGCAGGACGCCCATGAACGCCAGGCCCATCAGGACTATCAGGGCGCCGGCTATCCGGGAGAGGAGCAGCCGGTTGTCCTGCAGGACCGCCCCTGCGAGGGTCGCCGTGGCCCCCAGCATTACGAAGATCGTGGAAAAGCCGAGGACGAACAGCAGCGTGGGAAGGATCAGCTTCCGAGGGGAAGCTTGACCTCCCTTCACCATCGCCAGTGAGACACCGGACATATAGGAGAGGTAGCCGGGCAGCAGCGGGAGCACGCACGGGGAAAGAAACGACGCCGCCCCGGCCAGGAGCGCCAGCGGGATGCCTACGTAGACTGCATCAGACATCGATCGGCCGATGACGGGCTTAAAATCTCAGCCGGCGGCCCGCCGGCTGAGGGGGTCTCCTGTCGGCTCGGCGCCGGACTTCGGCTCCGAAGCAGAGGGGCCGGTTCGGGTCCTCAAGAACCCCATGAACATCACGGTGACGCCGGTGGCGAGGCCAACGGCGAAGATCGTCCCCCTGCCCTGCCGGGCGAAAGCGCTTCCCAGAGCCACCACCACGGTGCCGAGAGCGATCAGGGCGTTGCCCTGAGCCAGCCGGCGAAACCCGATGCCGGGACGCCTGTGCAGCCGCAGGGCCGACCACGCGGCGCCCGCCACCACGATGACGAACCCGGCGTAGGAGTAATAGCGAGACAAGGCTCGCACTCCCGGGGCCATCACCTCCGAGCCCGCCGGGATCGCGCCGGCAAACCGGTTTAGCGAGATTTGGAGTCCCGCAGTGAAAACAGCAAAGGCTCCCGCCACCGAGGCGGCCACGACTCCCGCTGCCGCCACATGGCCGAGCCGTCGGGGCAGGTATAGATAGAGCGTGCCCAGCGCCAGTATCGGCACGTTGACCACGGCCCCGAACAGGTAGTAGCTGCGAAAGAGGGCGGGATTCCACCCCGCCATCATCCCAAGCGAGGCCGAAAGGGAAGCCGCGGCAAAGGTCGCCATGGCCACCCCCCAGGCGAGCTGGTGCGGCTTGTGGCGTTCGATGAACTGGCGAATGAGCGAGATCGAAAATGCTGCGCTCACCAGCGCCGCAGCCAGCGGGAGAATGCCCATACGATTACATCCTAGTGGTGAGGTGACAGTCTGAGGAGCGCGAGTTCAAGTACTCTGGGAAGAGCCCGTCCGGGGCACGATGAAAGGGGGCGCGTGAGCATCAACGTTATTGTCATCGACGACACCAAACATGTCCTCGAGATGCTGGTGTCCCTGCTCACCCTCGACGGGTTCAATATCGTGGGGCATGGCGACAGCGGAGCCAGGGCCATCGAGCTCGCTTCCCAGCACAACCCCGACGTGATGGTGATCGACTACGCCATGGCCGGCATGGACGGGCTGGAAGCCTCCCGACGAATCCTCGAGGAGTCACCGGAACAAAACATCATTCTCTACACCGCGTACGTGGACAAAGCGCTCAAACAAAAGGCCGCCGAAACGGGGGTGGCATTGTGCGTGGGAAAGGCAGAAGGCCTGGAGACCCTGGAACGCAGCATCTGCGAGCTCTGCCTGCAGCTGGGAAAGTAGCTGCCTCGCTAATAACGCCTGCTGAACAGCCTCACGAGCGCCAGCAGGATCGTCGCTCCCACAAAGGCCACGACTATCGTGCCCACCCAGGTCCCCTGCGGCTGGCCGAGACCAAGATTTCGGAAGACCCAGCCTCCGATTATGGCTCCGACGACCCCGGCGGCGATGTTCAAGAGGCATCCCATCCGCTGATTGGTGCCGGTCACAATGCTGGCCAACCATCCGGCCAGCCCGCCGACGATCACCCAGTAAATAAGAGCTTCCATACCCCAACCTCTCCACCGCGCTCAGTGACGCATCAGGCAACCTTCGCGCCGTTTGCCGGAGTGAGCCGCCCCCAGGGCAACGGTCGTCGGCCAAGCTTACAGGTCCGGCGTGCGTCTTGGAACCGGGGAACGCGATGACGCCTCGGGCGCCCCAAACTCGATCTGGGTGGTCCAGCTCTGATAGCCGGGAGCCGCCACGAGGCCGTTCAGGTCCCATGACGAGGGTTATCAGCGGGGAGGCGCCTGCAAGGAGACCCAATCGGCGTGCCCGATCCACGGACGGTTGACCCGAGCCAGATCTGGATACGGGTCGACCAGCAGGGCAGGCGGCCTTCCGTTCATTGAGACCATCGCCCGCACTCGCACCTGGACATGGGTTCTTTGCGCGGCTGGGAGGTGGCAACGCTGTTCCATGACGGCTAGCTCCGCAAGCACCTGCGACACCAGCCGGGATATTCTGGGCCCGTGAGGCGAAATACTGTTCTGGCGATCGCCGTTCTTCTCATCATCATTCTCTGTATGGGCTTTCTGGGCGTGCTGCAGATGCAGAGCGCAATCACACCCTAGGGAACGCGGTGCCTCTCGACGCACGAAAATCCCGGCGGGCCCAACAACACCCCATCTCCAACCTCGATCCTCAGCGTGAGCCCGGCGTCCCCACCGTTGATCGACAGGGACAGCCAGCCGCTGGAATCCTCTGTCAGCACCCACTCCCCCTCGGGAACCGATGCGAAGGTTCGCTCATAGGTGGCCGTCAGCCAGAGATCGCTGAGCCGCACCTCGTAACTGGTTCCGGGCACAATCCCCGCCGCCGGCAGCTCCGCCGTTCTGACGCTGATCTGAACGTTGCCGAAGGCATCGATGTGGAGAACTTCTGCATGCAAGTGGTCGCCGTCCGGGCGGGAGTCTCCCAGCGACAGCTGCACCAGAGAACCGACATCGATGCTCGGCCCAACCTCCTCGAGGTCGATACCCTCTGCAAGGTGTCCGGCGATGGGCGCAAAGATATCGCGTCCATGGAAGGTGGAGGACGTCTCCGGCAGCATCAGATCGGGGTTGGCGAGCTCCCTGCACTCCTCGGCGCCCCCCAGCTGCATCAGGGCCGGCCGGAGCAGGCCGTTGTCGGGCCCAACCAGGATAGAGCCTGCAGAGGCTCTGACCGCGATCGCCCGGCGCGCCGACCCTACACCCGGATCCACCACCGCAAGGTGAACTGCTCGAGGCATGAACGGGACCGCGCGCGACAGCACCACGGCGGCTTCGCGGATCGCAAAAGGTCGGATGCTGTGAGATATGTCGAGGATGGCGGCGTGCGGGGCGATTTTCCCCATGACCGCCTTGCAAACGGCCACATACTCGTCCGTTAGGCCGTAGTCGGACAGAAAGGTTATGTGGCCAAAACGCGGCGTGGCGAGCCTCTGTGAGCTACTTGCCCTGTTGCCGCCGCTGCCAGCGCGTCCGCTTCAACATCTTCTTGTGCTTCTTCTTGCGCATCTTCTTGCGGCGTTTTTTTACAACCGATGACACTCGATAAGCCCTCTTTCCTTGGTTAGTAGTTGCGGTCATCAACCGAAGAGCTCCTGGGCCGCAAAGCGCCCCAGGGTTCTACCTTCGATGGTCAGACGCACCGAGCCGAGCCTGAGCCCTTTGGCCCCTGCACGTACCGACGATACCATCCGCAACAAACTGCTCTCCTCCTCGTACTCCAACAGGCCTATTCCCCGGCAGCGTCCCGCACCGTCCTCCAGGCCGACGAGCAGGCCGTCGAGGCGCTTCAAATCGGCATCGGGCGCAAGCGTGGGCATAAAAACCGTCGGCTTTACCCTCCACCTGTACAGGGGCGGAGTGAAGTAGGAGGCGAAGTTCCTCTCGCGCTCCAGAAGCCTCTCCTCGGCCGAACGCTCGACTATCTCACCCTCCACCTTCAGGACGGTGACCTCCACCGGGAAAAAGCGGCTCACCACGCCGAGGATGGGATCGAGCTCCTCGCCGCGCTGGAAGCCAACCACCGAAATCGGCCTGATCAGGTCGAGCTTGTGGTATTTGAGAATCTCGGCGTAGACCCCCGAAATCAGGGCACTCGTGTCGACTATCACCAACTGACACCCGGCATCCCGTGCATGAGCCACCAGCCGGCGGTGCTCGCCACGAGCTCAAGCAGGTGCCCCTCAGGGGAGTAGGACCCCACGAACCCGAGCTCATCGGCGTTGCGGACGGTGGTGGCATCCACCTTCGCCAGGCCGTCGCAGAGCTTGAGGCCAACGCAGGTGGGAGGGCCGATCGTCGACTGCCCCACGTCCGCGTCGACGTAGCCCACCGAGATCCCCTGGGCGCGAGCGGCTTCCGCCAGGCTCAAACCAAAGCTCGTCTTGCCCGTGTCCAGCCCGCCGAGGAGAGCGATTGTCCCGCGCGAGCCGATCAGCTTGTCGATCAGATCATTCTGCGAGACGCGCGTCACCGGCACAGACTCCTCAAAATCGGGTCGATAACGCGCGTTTCAATTGAAGCCAATCGTCCTGTTCAGATCGCCCCGCAGGGCATGTTGTTGCAGTCAGCTGCGGCCGAGTGCCCGGACTACACCGCCCTTACGTAGTGATCGTCCAGGTACTGGTGAACATCCGCCTCCTTGACCCTGTAGCGGTTACCAACCTGCACCGCCTTCAAGGCGCCGGACTTGATCAATCTGTAGACAGTCATATTGGAAACGCGCATCAGCAGAGCGACCTCGCTCACCGTCAGGAATTCGAACATCTGCTTTTCACGGGCCATCAGATCTACCTTCGTTTTTCGGGAGTATACATCCCGCCCAAATCGGCAAGCCAAGTCACTCAAGGTAACTGGTTCCACACCGGCGCGGTATTATTCCTGCCCAGTCTCAAGGACGCTCAACGCAGCGATGACGAGGAGGCGCGATGGCCAAACAACCCGCTCCAAAAGAAAAAAAGCGCCCCAAGAACGAGGCTGCCCAGGCAGCCAAGAAAGCTAAAAAAGCGGCCAAGAAGACCGGAGGCGCCTAAGACTTGCCCTGCGGCTCCCCGGACATTGCCTTGGAGCGATCCAGAGCTGCCTGAACCGCGTTCAAAACTGCAGCCCTGACACCCGATCTCTCCAGCTCGGCGAGGGCCATGCTGGTGGTTCCCGCGGGAGACGTAACCGCCTCACGCACCTCCGCGGGGCGCATCCCACCCCTGGACATCATCGCCGCCGTGCCCGCCAGCGTCTGAATGACCAGCTCCGAGGCGACCTCCCTCGAAAGGCCCACGGTCACGCCGGCGTCGACCATCGCCTCGGCAAACAATGCGAAGTAGGCGGGCCCGGATCCGGAAACTGCCGTGACTGCATCGATGTAGGGCTCCGCCACCCGCAGGACCTTGCCCACACCGGTTAGCAGCC
>JBBDRH010000176.1:0-1332 GCA_040905645.1 Actinomycetota bacterium | reverse complement strand
CGGACCGGCCTATCCTGTCGTACTGGGGAGGCGCTTGCCCCCGCCATGATGCGGTCCCGATCCAGGAAAAAGACAAAGATCACAGTGCACAGAAGACTCACCGCCGTCAGCACCAGCCCGTAGCTGAAGCCATACGTCACACCCAGCTCGTCCAGGACGAGGACGGTCCCACCGACGACCATCACGTAGGCGAGAGAAACGGGGAGAAGAACCTTCCATCCCAGCTGCATGACCTGGTCGTAACGGAATCGGGGGAGGGTCCAGCGCACCCAGATGAAGACCAGGACGAAGAATGCGGTCTTGGCGCAGAAGACGGCGAAGGTCAGGAGCGTCTTCCACCAGGCGAGCTCGGCCAGGATGGGCGTACCGTCCCCCGCGAAGCCCTGGATCAGCTGGTCGCCGTGACGAAAGGCATCGTCCCCCGACCAGAAGGGGATGTCCCACCCGCCGAGGAAAAGAGTGGCCATGAGCGCCGAGACCGTGACCATGTGGGCGTACTCCGCAATGAAGAACATGGAGAACTTCATCGACGAATACTCGGTGTGGTATCCGGTGACGAGCTCCGACTCGGCCTCTGGCATGTCGAACGGCAGCCGATTCGTCTCGGCGAAGCCGCTGACCATGAAGAGGATGAACGCGAACGAGAGGGGCAGGACGAACCAGAGGCCGAGCTGCTGCTGCTGGAAGACGATCTCGGTGAGCGTCACATTTCCAGCCAACATCAGGACAGTGACCAGGCTGAGTCCAAGCGCCACTTCGTAACTCACCATCTGGGCGCTGGCCCGAAGCCCCCCCAGAAAGGCGTACTTGTTGTTCGAGGCCCATCCGCCCAGCACCAGGCCATAGACGCCCAGTGAGCTGAGGGCTAGGACGTAGAGGATCCCGATAGGTACGTCCGCCACGATCATCTCGACCGGCCCCACGGGCGTGGGGAGGGGGGCCGCGAAGGGAATCACGGCGAAAATCACCAGGGCCGGCATGATGGAGAGCATGGGGCCCAGGACGAAGTAAAACTTCGACGCCTGCCCCGGCATCGTCTCTTCCTTCAGGAAATTCTTGATCCCGTCGGCGATCGGCTGAAGCAGGCCGAAGGGACCCACCCGATTCGGACCCATGCGGTCCTGGATCCAAGCGCTGACGCGTCGCTCCGCCAGGGTCGCGTAGGCGACTGACAGCATGAGGAGGGTGAAGGTCGCCACCACCTTGATGGCGGAGGTGACCAGGAACCAGAAGGGAGAGAGCTCGTTCATCGTGGCGGATGCCTCAGTCGCCGTGGGTGCCGGAGGTGCCGGAGGTGCCGGATGCGCCGGACCGGCCGGCAGTCTGGGAAAG
>JBBDRH010000175.1:0-1332 GCA_040905645.1 Actinomycetota bacterium | reverse complement strand
TGCAACGCCACCTGGACTTCCGCGAGGGCCGGGATTGGCACCGACACCGGGAGGTCAGCATCGAGGACATGGTCTTCTCGTACATAGGCGTGTGCCAGCACGTAATCGCCGAGTTCCTGGGAGTTCCTGAGACCGGCACAATGCCCGAGCATGATCCAGGCGTGGGGCCGCAGCACCGCGATGTGGTCGGTGATGGTCTTGGCGTTGGAAGGCCCGACGCCGATGTTCACCATGGTGATGCCGCGACCGCCACTCATGGCGAGATGGTAGGCCGGCATCTGCGGCGCGCGACTGGCACGTTCGCCCGTCGTCCCGCCCCCCAGCCGCTGGTTGCGGGTGATATGCCCGCCCGGCTCGACAAAGGAATCATACTCGGGATGGCCGTCGGCCATGTGCTGCAGGCCGATACGGCAGAACTCGTCGAGGTAGAAGGCGTAGTTTGTGAAGATCACGAAATTCTGGAAGTGCTCCGCCTCGGTGCCGGTGTAGTGCGATAGCCGGTGCAGGGAATAGTCGACACGGGGGGCCGTGAACGCGGCCAGCGGGTAGGGCCCCCCAACTGGCGGAATAAAGGTGCCGTTGGCGATCTCGTCGTCGGTGTCCTGGAGGTCCGGTACGTCGAAGAGGTCGCGCAAAGGGATCGGCAGAGCGTTGATGGCCTCTCCGTCGATCCGCTCCGTGGTCGGAATCGCGAAGTGCAGCGGGATGCGGATATCCGACTCTCCCACTTCAATGACCCCGCCATGGTTGCCGAGGATGACGGTGAACTGTTCAATGAGGTACTTTCGAAACAGGTCGGGTGCCGTGATGGTCGTGCGATAAAGTCCGGGCGTATGCAGATATCCATAGGCGAGCGTGGAATCGGTCTTGCCATAGCTGCGCGAGGTGACCTGCACTTCCGGATAGCATGCCTGGACCCGCCCGGCTGGTACGATCCCTTTGGTCAGCCCGAGCAGATGCTCGCGGATGAAGCCGGTGTTGCGGTGGTAGATCTCGGCGATGTAGCCCCAGGCTGCCTCCGGATCGGTGAAGGACTTCTGTGGCAGCGGCTTGGGGGTGATCGTTTCCATTTTCTTCTCTTGGCTCGTCGGGCCGGCCGGCGACCCGCTTGCCGGAGACCCTTAGGGTTTTCCGCGCAGCACGGCAACCATGTGAAGCACAACGGCCCGACATTCACCTTTCGGTGAGAGGGCTTTTCTCGACGTATTGCCCCATTATCTATCGATCAGTTCACCGGAATACTGCAAACGACCCATGCACTGGTGAATGCGAGGAGTTGTCTGCCGCTGCCCCCAAGCCCTCAACAGTGCGGCGGGCGCTTCTCAGGACCGC
>JBBDRH010000174.1:0-7959 GCA_040905645.1 Actinomycetota bacterium | reverse complement strand
CTGGTCGATGCTGCGCTCAACCTGGCGGCTCACCTGGAAGCCACCGACTCCAACCTCGCCGACGTCGCCTACACGCTCCAAACCGGCCGCAAGCACTTTGCTCACCGCCGAGTGGTCGTCGCCGGCAGCGCCCGCGACCTGGCGGCTGAGCTACGCGCCGCACCGAAGCCGGGCCTGGCTGCCGTGGCGTTCGAAGGACGGCCGGAGGTGGCGTTCATGTTCCCAGGGCAGGGGGCGCAGTACCCCGGAATGACCAGGCAGCTGTACGACCAGGAGGAGGTCTTCAGGGCGGAGGTCGACCGTTGCTGCGAGCTGCTGGAGCCCGAGCTGGGAGTGGACCTGCGCACGTTCATCTATCCCGACCAGACCGGGGGCGAAGCCGCTTCCCGGCTGACCCAGACCTCGATTGCCCAGCCGGCGCTCTTCGTCGTCGAGTATGCCCTGGCCCGCCTTTGGATGAGTTGGGGGATTCGGCCGGCCGCCTGCATCGGCCACAGTATCGGCGAGTACGTCGCCGCCTGCCTGGCCGAGGTGTTCTCGCTGGAGGACGGCCTTCGGCTGGTGACCAAGCGGGCGCAGCTCATGAACGAGCTGCCGGAGGGCGCGATGCTTGCGTTGCGGCTGAGCGAAGAGGAAGCCCAGAGCTGGGCGTCCGGCGATGTGGTGGTGGCGGCGTCCAACGGTCCCCTCCTCAGCGTGTTGTCGGGGCCGGCCGCGGAGATCGAGTATGTGCAGAAGCGGGTGGAGGAGGCGCAGGTAGCTGCCATCCGGCTGAAGACCTCTCACGCCTTCCACTCGCCGATGATGGACCCGATCCTGGAGCCATTCCGGCAGTTCGTCGCCGGGGTCGAGCTTCGGAAGCCGAAGATTCCCTACCTGTCCAACCTGACCGGCACTTGGATCGAGAGCTCACAGGTCCGGAACCCCGGCTACTGGGCGGACCACCTTCGCCGGCCGGTGCGGTTTGCCCAGGGGATCGAGGCCCTGCTGTCGGGCGACCGGGTTCTGCTCGAGGTTGGCCCCGGCCGGACATTGACGACTCTGGCTTCTTCGAACCCCCTCTGCCGCACGGGGCAGGTGGTGGCTTCGCTGGGTGATGCCCGGGCCGGATCTTCGGAGGGCGCCCTTCTCCAAAAGGCGGTTGGGCAGCTCTGGCTGGCCGGGGATTCGCCGGACTGGGATGCACTCCAGCGGCCCCGCCGCGGGCGGCGGATCCCCCTTCCGACCTACCCATTTCAGAGGCAGCGCTACTGGTCGCTCGACGACAAGGCCGACCTGGCCAGCGGCCTGGCGTCGGCCTGGGGGATTCAGAAGGATCCCGGGGCCTGGTATTACGCGTCCTCCTGGAAGCGCCTACCGGTGGCTGCCGGCAAGCCGGCCTCCGGCGGCGTCTGGCTGGTGCTTGCCGACGAGGGAGGGCTTGGAGCGAAGGTCGCCTCCGCCGCAGCCGACGAAGGAGCCACGGTCGCCCTTGTTGCCGCAGCCACGGATTACGAGGAGCTCGGCGACCGCCGCTACCGGATCGACCCGCTGTCGATCGACGACTACCGTCGCGTCCTGAAGGACCTGGAGGACCAGGATCTGGTGCCCGATCGGATCGCCCATTTCTGGGGGGTCACCAACGGGCGGGCGGAGCAGGTCGACTCCATTCGATGCGGGCGCACCGGCTTCTACAGCCTGGTCTACCTGGCACAGGCGCTCGGCAAGGCCGGGGTCACCTCGCCGGTAAAGATCACCGTGGTGACCGACGGCGCCCACGTGGTTCTCGGCGATGAGACCATCAACGCCGAGAAGCTATTGGTCCAGGGGCCCTGCCGCGTGGTCCCGCAGGAGTTCCCAAACCTGTCTTGTGTTCACGTCGACCTCCGCTCTTCTGACCAGGGGTCGCGGAACGGCCGGCAGGTGGAAGCTCTGGTGCGGGAGATTGCCGGGGAGCCGGGGGAGGCCGTGGTTGCCCACCGCAACGGCAGCCGCTGGACGCAGAGCTTCGAGCCGGTGTACCTGGACGCCGCCGAGGGCAGGGCGCGTCCGCTTCGGGATAGGGGTGTCTACCTGATCACCGGTGGCCTGGGCGGAATCGGCCAGGTTTTCGGGCGCTGGCTCGCCGAGACGGTTCAGGCGCGGTTGGTCCTGATCGGACGCACGCCGTTGCCCGACCGGAAAGACTGGGATCGGTGGCTCGAGGAACACTCGGACGAAGATGCGCTCAGCCGGAGGATCCGTAGTGTGGTCGATATCGAGCAGACCGGCGCAGAGGTCCTGGTCCTGGCCGCCGATGTAGCCGACGAAACCGAGATGCGCCGGGCGGTGGAGTCCGCCGTCGAGAGGTTCGGGGAAATCAACGGGGCGATCCATGCGGCGGGGGTTGCGGGTGGTGGCATCGTGCAGCTCAAGACCATGGAGATGGCAGACCGGGTCCTGAGGCCCAAGGTCGACGGCCTGAGAGTCCTTTACCGCGTCCTTAGCGGCCAGCCGCTGGACTTCGTAGTTCTATGCTCGTCGATGAGTGCCCTCCTCGGAGGCTTTGGGCAGGTCGACTACTCCTCAGCCAACGCATTCATGGACGGGGTGGCCTGGGAGAGCCATGTCTCCGGAGGCCCCCACACCATCTCGATCAACTGGAATGCATGGCGAGAGGTGGGCATGGCGGTGGAGACACAGTTGCCCGAAAGCCTGAGGGAGCTGGGCCACCAGTTCAGCTATACCGACGGGGTTCTCAACCGGGAGGGGCTCGATGCGTTTAGCCGGATCCTCGACCGGTGGCAGGAGCCGCAGGTTTCCGTGACTTTCACCGATCTGCCCGAATTCATGAAGATGCGCTGGCAGTCTGCGGAGGATGTGGCCGCGCGCACTCTTGGTCCGGTGAGCATCCAGCCGCGCCCGGAACTTCGAACTCCCTACGAAGAGCCGGCCACAGATACCGAAAAGACTGTGTCGGCCATCTGGCAGGAGGTCTTCGGCTACAAGCAGATAGGCCGTGACGACGACTTTTTCGAGCTCGGCGGGCACTCGCTGCTGGCCGTGCAGCTGCTGAGGCCGCTCCAGGATGCTTTCGACCTGACGCTGCCCCTGCCTGCACTCTTCGAGAACTCGACTATCGAGGCCCTGGCCCGGCATATCGACGCCGCGGTCTGGGCGAGGGTCGGCGTGGCCCCTTCGGGCGATCCGGAGGCGGAAGGTCGTGAAGAAGTTACCCTGTGAGTCTCGGAGCGGCAAGAAATAGGATCCGCGGCGGCTCACCGCACCCGGTGCGCTAGCCGTTGCCGCCGATCGATCAGCTCGTACAGGAGCTGCGCCGCAAAGACGTCAAGCTGTGGCTTGACGGCGACAACCTGCGGTGCAGCGCACCCACGGGGGTACTGACTCACGAGCTGCAGCTCAAGCTCAAGGAGAGCAAGCCGGAGCTCGTAGCGTTTCTGAGGGGAGCCAGGCGGTCGGGGGCCGCGTCCGTGCCCAGGGTCCGGCCGATGCCGCGCAAAGGGCCGACTCCCCTTTCTTTCGCCCAGGAGGGCGCATGGTTCATCGACCGGCTTCAGCCCGGCGTTACCTTCAACATCGCGTTGTCGTGCCGGCTGGAAGGTACGCTCGACCTGCCTGTGCTCGAAGGCTGTCTCAACCAGATCGTGCGCCGGCACGAAGCACTCCGCACCACATTCGGCGTAACCGAAGGGCGGCCGCACCAGGTGGTCAATCCCGTCGGCAAAATTTCGGTGACCGTGGTGGACCTCGAGCGCCCGACGCCCATTGCTTCGGAAGCCGAGCTCCTCTCCCTCTTCGTCGCCCTGAGCAAGACCCCGTTCGATTTGGAGAGGGGCCCTCTTTTTCGAATGACGGTTGCCCGTATGGGGCCGGATGATCACGCCGTTCTCTTGGCGATCCACCACAGCATCTTCGACGGCTGGTCGGTGAACATCATCGCCGGGGAGATGTCCCGCCTCTACGAGGCGGTGATGACCGGTGTGCCCGCCGATCTCCCACCGCTCACGATGCAGTTCGCCGACTACGCACTTTGGCAGCGGGAGGCGCTCGAAGGTGAGCTTTACGACCAGCAGCTCGATTACTGGAAGAGCGCCCTTGCCGGCTTCACCCCGGACCTGCAACTGGCGTCCGACCGGGCACCCTCCGCGACCGAGCTGTTCGTGGGAGACGCACTGTCGCTGGAGATGTCGCCCGCTCTCGGCCGCAAGCTGCGAGAGCTGGCGCAGCAGGAGGGTTTGACGATTTTTATGCTGCTGCTGGCCGCCTTCAAGCTGCTTCTGATGCGCTACGGAGGCCAGGAGGACATCGTGATCGGCACCCCGATCGCCAATCGAAGCCAGGAGGAGATGTCCGGCGTGGTGGGGTTCTTCGTGAACATGCTTGCCCTGCGCACCGACCTTTCGGGCAATCCCACGTTTCGCGAGCTCCTCCAGCGGGAGAAGCACATCTGCCTGGCCGCCTACGGCAACCAGGAGCTGCCCTTCGGATTGATCGTCCAGGAGCTGGTGCCCGACCGCAACGTCGCCAACTCACCTCTGTTCCAGGCGCAGTTCTCGATGCAGGAGGCCCCGGGAAAGATCCTCGAGCTGCCCAACATCAAGCTCAAGTCGTTGTTCAATTTCTCGGAGAAGTTCGAGGGCCTCAACCGCATGCTGGCGTACGCTCTGCCGGCCTTTGATCCGCTGTCGTTGTGGGTCATCGAGGCCCCCGGGTCGTTCGGGGCGACGCTGCACTACCGCGCCGACCTGTTCGCCTCCGACACCATCCGCAGGATGCTCAACCACTATCGAGCCATCCTGGAGGCGGGGGTGGGCGACCCGGATGTCCGGATCGGCGACATTCCGCTGCTGTCCGCTCGGGAGCGGGCTGAGATCATTCGCGAGTTCGGCAGCGAGGGCAAGCGGCCGGCTTCGGCGGCAACGGTTGCCGGCCTCTTCGAAGCCCAGGCCGGCAGAACGCCCGATGCGGTAGCGGTAGTCGTTCCCCCGGAAGAGCGCAACGAGTATGCCGAAAGCCGCCTGACCTACCGGGAGTTGAACGAGAGTGCCAACCGGCTGGCCCACTACCTGATCGACCTGCAACTCGGGCCCGAGGAGCGGGTGGGCATCGCCATGGACCGCTCGCTGGAGATGATTGTTGCGGTCTGGGCGGTGCTGAAAGCCGGCTTGGCGTTTGTCCCTCTGGACCACTCGCACGGCCGGGAGCGCCTGGAGTACATGATGTCCGAGGCGAAGATCTCGGTTCTCTTGACCCGGCAAGGGACCCTCGAGGTCGCCGGCGCCCAGGGGATTAGGGTGGTTGAGGTCGACTCCGAGCGTGTGACGATCGACAAACATCCCATCGACAACCCGAATCTTGCGATCGATCCGGAACAGCTGGCTTACGTCGTCTACACATCGGGCTCGACCGGTCGGCCCAAGGGGGTGATGGTGTCGCATGCGAATCTGGCGGCGGCCTACCGGGCCTGGGAGCAGTCCTACGACCTGCCCTCCAAGAAGACCCACCTCCAGATGGCCAACTTTGCTTTCGACGTGTTTGTCGGCGACCTGACCCGGGCGCTCTGTTCGGGGGCGAGGCTGGTTTTGTGCCCGCGCGAGACTTTGCTGATCCCCGACAAGCTGTTCGCTTTGCTGCGGTCCTACTCGGTGGATTGCGCCGAGTTCGTCCCGGCAGTGATCCGCTCGCTGCTGCTCTACCTGAACGACCACAACGAGCGGCTCGATTTCATGCGCCTCATCGCGGTGGGGTCGGATCGATGGTCGCCGGGCGAGTACGGACAGCTACGCATGGTCGCCGGCGAGGGAGTCAGCGTAGTCAACTCCTACGGTGTGGCCGAGGCGACGATCGACAGCTCGTTCTTCGAGGACCAGCGTTTTGGGGGGGCCGGCGACGCGATCCTGCCGGTCGGCCGTCCCTTCCCCGGCGCCGAGCTCTACGTCCTCGATCCCCGCCTGGAACCGGTTCCGGTGGGCATCCCCGGCGAGCTGTACCTCGGGGGGGCCGGGGTGGCCAGGGGCTACTTCGGAAGGCCGCAACTGACCGCCGAAAGGTTCGTCCCCCACCCGTTGGGCCCGGAACCGGGGGCCCGACTTTACCGCACCGGCGACCGGGCGCGATGGAGATCCGACCGCTCGCTGGAGGTCCTCGGCCGGGTGGACCAGCAGATAAAGGTGCGCGGGTTCCGCATCGAGCCGGGCGAGGTCGAGGCGGTTCTGATGGAACAGCCGGGAATAGACCAGGCGCTGGTCATCGCCCGGCAGGACGCCGGCTCCGAGGAGAAGCAGCTCGTCGCCTACCTGGTGCCCGAGCCCACCTGGGAGCTCGCGGCTCGGAGCTCAGAGCACGGCTCGGACTGGCAGGCGCCTCTCCGGGATGCCCTGAGGTCGAGGCTGCCCGACTACATGGTTCCGGCATTCTTCGTCCTGGTGGAGGCATTCCCCCTCACCCCTAACGGAAAGGTCAACTACCGGGCTCTACCGCCCCCCGATGCCTCGGGGGTCGCGCAGGAGGAGCTGATACTGCCCCAGACCCCCACCGAAGAGGCGCTGACCGTCATTTGGCGGCGAGTCCTGGGTGTGGAGATCCTGGGAACCAACAGCGACTTCTTCGCTTTGGGAGGCCACTCGCTGAAGGCGAGCGAGATCGTCTACCGGATACGGGAGAGCATGGGGGTCGAGCTGCCGCTCAGAACGATCTTCGAGTCGCCCACCATCAGGGGGCTGGCCCGGGCCATCGAGCAGGCTCACGCTCCCGAGCTCAGCCTGCCCCCAATTGAACCGCAACCTCGCGACGGCCAGATCCCCCTCGCCTACGCCCAGGAGGGGGCGTGGTTCATCGACCAGCTCCAGCCGGGAGTCCCGTTCAATATTCCCCTGCCGTGGCACCTCCGCGGGGACCTCGACGTCGCCATCCTCGAGCGGGCGCTGGCCCGGGTCATCGACCGGCACGAAGCGCTCAGAACCACCTTCTCTTCGGAGGACGGACAGCCTTTTCAGCTGATCGCAGAGTCGATTCCCGCCCCCATCAAGGTGGTGGATCTCAGAAGTAACCTGGGCGATACGCTCGCGCGGGAGCTGATCACCAGGCTCATCCACTCCGCGGGCAGGTCGTTCGACCTCGAGCGGGGACCGCTCGTAGAGCTGAACGTCTTCAGGCTTGCCGACGAAGAGCAGGTCCTGCTGTTCACCGCCCACCACATCGTCTTCGACGGGCACTCTGTAGCAGTGCTGGCCCGCGATCTGTCGACCTTCTACGAGGCGGAGCGCACCGGGGTCGCCCCCAATCTTCCCTCGATGCCCATCCAGTACGCAGACTACGCCCTGTGGCAGAGGCGGCTGCTCTCGGGGGACTTCCTGGAATCTCAGCTGGCCTACTGGGCGGAGACACTGGCGGACGTCCCGGCCGGGCTCAACCTCGTAACCGAGGAGAAGGCCCGAACCGAGAACGAGCTGTTTGCCGGCGAGGCGGTGACCAAAGTCTTCTCGAGCGCCCTGTCTGCCCGGTTGCGCGAGCTGAGCAAGCGGGAGGGGGTCACCTTGTTCATCCTCTTCATGGCGGCCTACAAGCTCCTGCTGGCCCGCTACACGGGGCAGGAGGACCTGGTGGTGGGCTCGCCTGTGGCTAACCGCAGTCAGCCGGAAACCGCCAACCTGATCGGCTTCTGCGTCAATATGCTGGCTTTTCGCACCGACCTGTCGGGCAATCCGACCTTCGCCGAGCTGCTGCAGCGTGAGAGGGACGTGTTCCTGGGGGCGTATTCTCACCAGGAGCTTCCCTTCGGCCTTCTGGTGCAGCATCTCAGGCCGGACCGGCACCTGAGCCACTCGCCCTTCTTCAGCGTTGGCTTCGGCCTGCACCAGGCAGGGACCCAGGCAGTTCAGGTTTCGCAGTTCGAGACATCGTCCCTGCAGGGTCTGGATGTGAAGACCTGGCGGGAGGAGCTGGAGAAGCGCAGAGCCGAGGTCACGCCGTCCACCGACC
>JBBDRH010000173.1:0-7971 GCA_040905645.1 Actinomycetota bacterium | reverse complement strand
CCGGCGACGTATTCCATTCGGCCCGGTGCGACTGCGGGCCCCAGCTCCGCCAGGCTCTCGAGAAGATCGAGGCCGCGGGCCAGGGCGTGGTTCTCTACATCATGGGCCACGAGGGGCGGGGCATCGGACTGATGCACAAGATCCGGGCCTACAACCTGCAGGAGCAGGGGAGGGACACCGTTCAGGCGAACGCCGACCTCGGGTTCAAGCCCGACCTTCGGGACTACGGAATCGGTGCCCAGGTGCTGACCGATCTGGGGGTCACCTCGATGCGGCTGATGACCAACAGCCCGCAGAAGTTTGCAGGCATCGAGGGGTACGGCCTCTCGATCACCGAACGAGTCCCGCTCCAGACCAGCCCTACCGATCAGAACATCGCCTATCTGCGCACCAAACGCGACCGGCTGGGGCACCTGCTGGAAGGGTTGGGGGCTTCCGACTCGGACGGGGGGTCGTGAGGGAGCTCAGGGGAGAGGTCGACGGTAAGGGCCTCCGCATCGGGGTGATAATCAGCCGGTTCAACCCGAAGATCACCGACCGCCTGCTGGAGGGGGCTCTCCGGGCCCTCGACGATGCAGGCGTGGCTGATGAGGACATCACCGTCATCTCGGTGCCGGGGGCAGTGGAGATCCCGGGTGTTGCCGGCCGCCTGGCGGCGACGGTCGATGCGATAGTGACCCTGGGGGCGGTCGTGAGGGGAGAGACCGAGCACTTCAACTATGTCTGCAAGGCTGCTCAGGAGGGGGTGCTCAGGGTGGCTCTGGAATCCGGCAAGCCGGTCATCTTCGGAGTCCTCACCACGGAGAACTCGGCGCAGGCTCTGGCGAGAAGCGGTGGTGACAAGGGGCACAAGGGCTACGACGTAGCCCGGGACGCGGTGGAGATGGCCAACCTCTACAGGCTCCTGGGAGACTGATTGGCGGTTAAGGGACCCAAGCTCCTGCGCTTGGCGGGGGCCCTGCTACTGCTGCTCCCCGCTTGCCGGCCGCCCGCTCCGGACACGGAGACCCCTCATGTCGACCTCCCGGTGGAGAGCTACACCCTCGATAACGGCCTGGAGGTGATCCTCCGCAAGGACGACCGGGTTCCGGTGGCGGCGGTGAACCTCTGGTACCACGTGGGCGCGGCGGACGACGGAGCGGGCCGGATCGGCTTCGCACATCTTTTCGAGCATATGATGCTGCAGGGCTCGCGCCACGTCCAAGGCGACCCGATCGCGGTGCTCGAGGCGGCTGGCGCTTCGGCAGCCAACGGGAACACCGACGTCGACCGCACCACCTACCTCGAGGATGTGCCGGCCAACCAGCTGGAGCTGGCCCTCTGGCTGGAGAGCGACCGTATGGGCTATCTCCTGGACACCCTCGACCAGAAAAAGCTGTCCAATCAGCAGAGTGTGGTCCGCAACGAGCGCCGCGAGTCCCGCGAGGCGGCTCCTTACGGACTGGCTCAGGAGGAGGTCCTCCACCTCCTGTTTCCCCCGGGCCACCCCTATTACGCAGGGATCCTCGGGTCGCACGAGGACATCAATGCAGCCGACCTGGGCGGCATGCGCGAGTTCTTCAGGCAGTTCTACGGGCCCAACAATGCGAGCCTGGCGATCGCCGGCAACATCGATGTGCCCAAGACCAAAGCCCTCGTCGAGAAGTACTTCGGCTCGTTGCCCAGGGGACCCCGGCCGCCTAGACTGACCGCCACCGCCCCGCGCCTCACGGAGGAGAAGAGAGCGGTGCTCCTCGACGCCGTCGAGCTGCCCCGGGTGTACATGGCCTGGCACACTCCGGCGGCGTACCGCCCCGGAGACGCCGAAGGCACGGTCGCCGCGCGTATGCTCGGAGGCGGCAAATCCAGCAGGCTTCACGAACGCCTGGTGTTCGACCGTAAGATCGCCCAGTCGGCCTTCGCCACCCAACGCTCCCTGGCCCAGGGATCAATATTTCAGGTAGTGGCCACCGCCAAGCCGGGCCATACCGCGCAGGAGCTGGAGGAGGCGATCCAGTCCGAGGTGGATCTGCTTGCCTCCGGCGGCCCGTCCGCGACAGAGCTGGAGGCCACGAAGAAGGGGATAGTTGCCGTGACGGTCAAGAGCCTCGAGCTGCTCGGAGTGGTGGCGGACCGGCTCAACGCCTACAACCACTACCTGGGCGATCCCAACTACATCAACGACGATCTCGAACGCTATATCAAAGTCTCCCCGGCAAGCCTGAGGTCTTTCCTGAAAGAGCATCTGGTCAGAAACCGTCGGGTGGTGGTTCATGTGGAGCCCGGCGCGAGGGCGCCGGTTCCTGATCCCCCGGCGCCGGCGAAGGTGACCGTTGAATCGCCTCCCTTGCCGCTGTCGCCCGAGCCGTGGCGAGCGGAGGTGCCGAAGCCCGGTCGGGCTCCCACCGCGAAGATTCCCGTAGCCGGCCGCATGCAGCTGGACAACGGCTTGGAGGTCTATCACATCGAGTCCAAGGGGTTGCCTCTGGTCACCGCATACCTGAGCTCGCCGTTCGGGAGCGCATCCGATCCGCCCGAGCTCCCGGGTCTGGCCAACTTCTCGGCGGCCATGCTCGACGAAGGCACCGCCCGGCGCGACTCGGTAGCTATCGCTCGAGACCTGGGGGCGCTCGGGGCGACGATCGAAACCGGCGCCAACCGGGAGGAGAGCTGGATGGTGGTGCAGGCGCTGAAGCCACAGCTCCCTCAGGTGCTGAGCATATTGAGTGAATCGGCCCGGTCGCCGAGCTTTCGCCAGCCCGATGTCGACCGGGTCAGGAACAACCTTCTCGTCTCGCTAAGGCAACAGCGCGACGAGAAGTTGGAAACCGCGCACAAGGTGATGTGGCGCGAGCTCTACGGCGCCGGCCACCCCTACGGCCACACCCCCCTGGGGACCGAGGATTCGCTGACCAGGATCGCGGGTGAGGAGCTGAAGCAGTTCCACGCGAGCACCTTCACTCCCGGCAACACCGCCTTGATCCTGGCCGGAGACCTGACGCAGACCGAGGCTCTTAAGCTGGCCCAGGAGGCATTCGGAGACTGGAAAGGCGGCACGCACGCCCCGGTCGAGCTCCCGGCGCCTTCACCGGGCGGGGAGCGGGTGATCATCGTCGACAAACCCGGCTCGCCTCAGACTGCGCTGCTGGTTGCACAGGTGGGGATGGCCCGGGGCGACCCCGGTTACGAGAGGCTCCTCGTGATGAATCAGGTATTGGGCGGCCTGTTCTCCAGCCGGCTGAATCAGAACCTGAGGCAGACGAAGGGCTATACCTACGGACTCGAGTCCTCCCAGCTGTTGAACCGGGCCCCTGCGCCTTACCGCGTGTCCACGATGGTCGATGCGCGGTCCACCGGTGAGGCGGCGAGCGAAATTCTGCGGGAGGTGGGAGCGATGAAGGAGTCCGGGGTCACCGCCGAGGAGCTCCGTCTCGGCAAGGATTCCCTGGCGCAGTCGCTTCCGGCGCTTTTTCAGACCAACGGCGCCCTGGCCGCGACCGTTGCCGGGCTTGATCTTTTCGGCCTGCCCCAGGACTACTACGTGGGGCGGGGGAACCGGCTTGCGGCTGTCACGCGTGAGGAGGTGGGCGAGGTGGCCAGTAGGGTCCTGGTGCCCGACTCCATGAAAATCGTCGCGGTGGGTGACCGGGCTGTAATCGAACCGCAGCTAGCGGCCTTGGACCTGGGCCCGATCGGCTACCGAGACCAAGACGGGTTCTAATCTGAGGAACCTGGGATCAGACCTTAGGGCACCCATAGGTAGGCTGCGCCCGGGCTCCGGCTGACGCCGAGCTCCTCGCTGATGATCTCGGCAGCATTGGGCGCCTTGACGAACGGGATCAGGTCGTCGAAGAGACCCCCCACCCGCCGGTAGACCACCAGGGAGGCGCCGGAAGCCTTACCCAGTCCCTTCGCCCGGCCGAACGCGAAATCCCGGTCGCCGAGGTGGTCGACCAGGTCGAGCTCCTTCGCCTGTTTGCCGGAGTAGATCCGTCCGTCGGCAAGCTCCCTCGTCCGCTCGGGGGTGAGCTCCCTGCCCTTCACCACCACGTCCACGAACCCGTCGTACGCTTCATCGATCAGGGCCTGGAAAATGCCGCGCTCCTGATCGGTCATGGGCCTGAACGGGGAGCCCAGATCTTTGAGCGCCCCGCTCTTGACGACATTGAGCTTGATGCCCAGCTTGCCGGTGGTCTCCTCCAGGTTGGGAATCATCGCAATCACGCCTATGCTTCCGGTCCAGGTGGACGGGTGGGCGACTATCTCGCTGGCGCCGGCGGCGATGTAGTAGCCGCCGGAAGCGGCGATGTCGTTCATCAGCGCGATGACCGGCTTGTCGTCGTTGACCGCCCGGACCTTGTTGTAGATGTTGTCGCTGGCCACCACCGTCCCGCCGGGGGTCTCCAGGTTGAGGATTATCGCCTTGACGTCGGGATCGTCCTCCGCAATCTCCAGCTGTTTGATGATGTTGGTGTCGGTGGCTCGGTCGATCCCTCCGCCGGGATCCGAGAAGATCTCCCCGATCACGTTGATCATGGCGACCTTGGCGGTCGAGTCGCCTTCGACCAGCAACTCCTCGTCGTAGTCGGAGGATCCGCCGCCCCAGAAGCCCGACGAAAATCCGCTGATGGCCACCGCGGTCACCCACAGGCCGCTCAATACCACTACGATGCCTAGGACGATGAAGAACCGTTTGGTTCCGCTGCGGGCCACAACCCACTATAACGTTAGGATTCTGCGACCATGACCGACCGAAGGGCAGCTTTACCTTGTCCGGTCCGCAGTCCCGAAGGGGCATAGCCTTGCTTCGCCTGGTGATCCCCAAGGGAAGCCTCGAAAACCAGACGCTGGCTCTATTCGAGGCGGCCGACATCCGCCTGATGCGCGGGAGCGATCGTGATTATCACGGAACGGTCGACGACCCCCGCCTCGACAGCTTCTCCCTGCTGAGACCCCAGGAGATCCCGAGGTACGTGGAGGAGGGGTTCTTTGATGTCGGGCTGACCGGGCTCGACTGGGTTATGGAGACCGGGTCCAAGGTCGAGTCGATTGCCGAGCTGGCCTACAGCAAGGGGTACGTGGGAGGGATCGTCAGCGTGGTGCTGGCCGTCTCCGACCGCTCCGGGATCACCAAGGCGGAGGAGATTCCTCCGGGAAGCAGGATCTCCACCGAGTACCCCAACCTGACGAAAAGGCTGTTCGAGGAGCTGGGCATCCCGGTCAAGATCTTCGTCTCCTACGGGGCCACGGAGGCCAAGGTCCCGGAGATAGTCGACGCCATCGTCGACGTTACGGAAACCGGGAGCACCCTTCGCCGCAACCGGCTGCGGATCATTCACACCCTGTTGAAGTCGCCGACCCTACTGATCGCCAACCCTGCATCCTGGGCCCACCCGGAAAAGCGTCAGGCGCTGGAGGAGCTCAAGATCTTGATCTTCGGCGCAGTCGATGCCCGCGGCAAGGTTCTCGTCAAGCTGAACGTCAAGGAGGAGAACCTCGAGCCGGTGCTGGAGGTCATCCCGGCCCTGACCGCACCGACGGTGTCAAAGCTGGCCCACCAGGAGGGCTACGCGATCGAGAGCGTGGTGCCCAAGAGCAAGATCAACGTGCTGATCCCAACCCTGAAAGCGAAAGGCGCAACCGGCATCCTGGAGCTGCCGATCACCAAGATCGTCGACTAGTGCGGTGGCCCCGCACTAGCGCCGCTACTTGGGAACGAGCGGCGCCTCCGCTCCGATGAAGTCCTTCAGGTAAGCCGACGCCTCCAGCGTCCTGCCGGCCATCGAGGGATGGTTCAGCCGGCACAACATTCGAGCGAAAGCTTTCGCCAGCTCGGACCCCTCCGCGGGATCGCATTGATTGAACTCGCCGTAGTAGGTCGTAGCTTGCATATATTGAGCCCCCGATCTTAAGAATTAGCGATGGAGAGATCCTCGACCCTCAGGGTCTGCAGGAGTAGTCGAGAAAGTACCCAGAGGCGGGACTGATTCAACCTCAAAATCGATGAGCTATTCGCCCTTATGGCCCGCTGGGGCGCATGGTAGGCTAGCTCAACTGAGGAATACCTCTGGTCGCGCGGGCTCATAAGGGTAGCTCGGGACCGGACGGTTGCGGGAGGTTGATGCTGTTTAAGTCTACGGGGAGTGGTGGCCGATAGCTCCCGAACCACGGTTGAACGATCGCATTCGTGTTCCCGAAGTACGTGTGGTCGGTCCCGGAGGTGAACAGTTCGGCATTATGAGCACCGCTCAGGCACTGAGCCGGGCTCAGCAGCTTGACTTCGATTTGGTTGAGGTAGCCCCACAAGCAGACCCACCCGTCTGCAAGATCATGGATTATGGGAAGTACAAGTACGAGCAGGATGTAAAGGCCAAGGAGGCACGGAAGCGGCAGCAGCAGGTCACGGTCAAGGAGATGAAGTTCAAGCCAAAGATCTCCACCCATGACTTCGATACAAAGAGGCATCACATCGAACGGTTCCTGGAACAGGGATCCAAGGTCAAGGTGACCGTCTGGTTCAGGGGCAGAGAGATGCAGCACACCGATTTGGGCGCAAAGCTCTTGAGCAATCTCTCAACGCAGCTCGCGGAGATCTCCTCAATCGAGATGATGCCCAAGCTCGACGGCAAGAACATGGTCATGGTCCTGGCGCCCCTTCGCAAGACCGGCGCCAAGGCAGAGACCAAGGGGAACACTCATCAGGCGGGCAAACCGGGAGGTACGAATGCCAAAACAGAAAACTCACCGGGGAGCCAGGAAGCGCTTCCGTAGGACCGGCACCGGCAAGGTAGTCAGGGTGCAGGCGCATATCAAGCACTACTTGGAGCACAAGCCGGGGACCTTGAGGCGCCGCCTGCAGCGGCCGGGCCTCGTCTCCAAGGCCGATGCACCCCGGGTCAAGAGAATGTTGGGCGGGAAGTAGATGGCCAGAGTTAAGAGGGCAGTTCAGAGCCGTAAGCATCGCAAGGCGGTCCTTTCGGCCGCCTCCGGTTACAGGGGTGCCCGCAGCCGCCACTACCGGGTGGCTCACGAGCAGCTTCTGCACTCCCTCACCTACGCTTACCGGGACCGAAAGGATCGCAAGGGGCAGTTCCGCAGGCTCTGGATCGCCCGGATCAATGCCGCGGCAAGGGCCAACGGCATCTCCTACAGCAGGCTGATCGAGGGGCTGACCAAAGCCGGCGTCGAGGTGGACCGGAAGATCCTCGCCGAGATTGCGGTCAGCGACGCTCCTGCATTCGCCGCCTTGGCGACGACCGCCAAGGGAGCCCTGGAAGACTAGGGTGCTCGGCAGAGCACCATGTTCGTCGTAATAGGTCACTAGTGCGGTGGCCACCATCCCTTGGGGTGTTTGGCGGCGTGAGAGCGACCCCATCCTTCGTTCTCGGTCGCCCCTTTAGGGCAGGGCTAGAGGGGCTCCCTGCGGCCTCGCCTGGTGCCACTTCACGCGCCCCAAACACGCCAACGTTAGTGGCCACGACACTAGCACATCGTCCTTCGGAGTTGATTTTGGGGGGTAGTCGGGGGGGAACCCCCCGACTGTGATAACCAGCGTCCGCAACGTCCACATTCAGAGCGCCCGCAAGCTCCTGAAGCGGGGCGTTCGGGACTCGCGCCGTGAGTTTCTCATCGAGGGGGCGATGGGGGTGAGCCAGGCGCTTCAGAGCCCCGGCCGGGTCCGGGCCCTGTTCCTCGAAGAATCCGCCGAGAACTTTCCCGAGCTGGCAAGAGCTGCAAGAGCGCGAAAAGTTCCGGTCATGGAGGCCGCGGCGCCGGTGATGAGGGTGATCTCCTCGACCACCAACCCTCCCGGAGTCGTCGCGGTGGGCGAGTTCCTCGACTTCAAGGCCGCCGATCTGTTGAGCCGTTCCCCCGGGCTCGTGGTCGTCCTCGCCGGGGTGCGCGATCCGGGCAATGCCGGAACGATAGTCCGCAGCTGTGCAGCAGTAGGGGTGGACGCACTTTTCCTCGGCGAAACGACTGTCGACGTCT
>JBBDRH010000172.1:0-1345 GCA_040905645.1 Actinomycetota bacterium | reverse complement strand
CGACCGCGAGAACCTTCTTCTTCTTAGCCATTTTCTTCCTTCCTAGGCGGTCGCTAGAGTTTTGCGACCTGCTCGAATGAAAGCTCGACCGGGGTCTCCCGGCCGAATACGTTCACGAGCACCTTCAACTTCGACTGGTCCACATTGATCTCCGAGATAGTGCCGGTGAAGTTCGAGAACGGTTCGGTCACGACCCGCACGCTCTCGCCCTCTTCGAACTCGAGGCGCGGCTTCAGCTTCTCGACCGGCTTCACACGCAGGATCTTATCGACCTCTTTCGGGGCGAGAGGTATCGGCTTCGCACCCGAGCCCACAAATCCGGTAACCCCCGGGGTGTTGCGAACGACGTACCAGGAGTCATCCTCCAGATACATCCTCACCAGCAGGTAACCCGGGAATACCTTCTTCTGCACCACCTGCTTCTTGCCGCCCTTGAACTCCATGACGTCTTCCATGGGGATCACGACCTCGAAGATCTTCTCCTCCATGTTCATGGAGTTGATCCTGGTCAGGATGCTTCCCTTCACCTTGTTCTCGTATCCGGCGTAAGTGTGGACGACAAACCAGTCGCCGGTACGCTCTGTAGCCGGAATGTAATCGTCAGAGAAATCCTCCGGCGCTTCTCCACCACTGCCACCGGAGTCACCGGGGTCTTCGCCTGAAGCGAGAGGCAGCTCCTCCTCCTCAGCTACGGCGGTTCCTGAATCCTCGGCCAAGCTTACCTTCCCCCTCTTTCGATTAACCACAACACGCCTTTTAGGGCAACAAAATCGATGCCGTAGATAACAACCATGAAGAAGGTGACGGTCACAACCACCACCAGGCTGTAGGTGATGACCTCCTGGCGAGTCGGCCACGCCACCCGGCCCAACTCTCCCCTGACCTCCTTCAGGAAGGTGAGAGGCCTCGTCCGCTTCGCTTTGGGGGCGGTGGGCCTCTTGAGCCGATCGGCGGCGCCTTCGCGCTTTTGCATCATTCGCTTCATCTCACGGTTCATGCCGGTACCGGCCCCGTCTGAGATGTGCTCGGCGGTCTTGTCCTCACCCTTCACGGCCTTGGCTACCGGCTTCTCACGTTCCTCCGATCGTGCCCCCCTGGCTGCCGATCGGGACGGCGAGCTCGCCTTCGCCCCCGCGCGTGGACCCGAAGCCGGCCTGGCCGCTGTTCGTGATGCCGAAGGCGACTTTGCTGCCGGCCGAGAGGCGGAAGCGGTCTTGGCTGCAGATCGTGAAGCCGACGCCGCCTTAGCCGAACGGTTGGGGCCGTCAGCGGACTTTGCGTCTCCGCTGCCCGCGGCCTTGGCAGGGCTCTTGCGCGCAGGATGATCGCGTTCCAGCCCCCCCCG
>JBBDRH010000171.1:0-8047 GCA_040905645.1 Actinomycetota bacterium | reverse complement strand
TCCAGGCGCCCCGAGTGCAATGGGGCTTCGCCTCGAGGAGGGCGCATACCGCCTGCCGTATGTGCCCGACGAGCAACACAGCAATCGGGGATGACTGGGCGCTCGAATGCCAGGTTAATTCTCAGACGTTGCACTAGGACCTTTCGCTCGCCCGACCGCCGGATAGGGCGCCCACGTACACCCCCAGCAGCACTATGAGCCCGCCCAGAACCACACCCTGGGTAATAGGCTCGTCCAGCAGCCAATACCCCAGGACGGCAGCGACCACCGGCATCAAGACGAACATGTAGGACATGCCCGAGGCGGTCCACCTTTTCAGGGTTCGCAGGTAGACGACGAAAAGCGCTATCGAGCCCAGGACCACCAGGTACGCGAGCGCGGCCAGGGTAACGGTGTCGGTCGGAACCGACCATCTTTCCCGGGCCACAAGCGACAATGCGAACAACAGGATCGCCCCAAACATCATCGCCACCGCATTGGTGGAAACCGGGTCGCCGGTGGGCATCTTCTTTACCACGATCAGGGCCTCGGCGTCGCATGCCGCCGCCGCCAGAACCGCCAGCACCGCACCCAGGGTAACCACTCCGCCCGTTGGTGAGCCGACCATGACCGCGATGCCCAAAATCGTCAGAACTGCGCCGGTGAGGCCTCGAGCAGTCAGGGTCTCGACCTTCTGCCAGGAAGCAAGCAGGACCGTTATCAAGGGAGCGGAGGCGATGAGCACGCCGGCCGCCGCCGCCGGGAGAGTAACCAGAGCCCAGTAGCCGAAGGCGTAGAACCCGGCGAAGCCGAGCACTCCGTAGATCATGGTGGCCGTGAGCTCGCGGCCTTTCGGTAGGGGGATACGCCGGATCAGCACGAAGGCGAACATAAGCGCCGCCGCTATCAAAAACCGGACCGCCGCTCCGTAGAAGGGGGGCAGGCCCTGGTTGGAGAACTTGACCGCGACGAGGTTGAGGCCGCCGAGCAGGACCACGGTGACGAAACCTGCCAAAGTAATCGGATCCATGGGCTGGAGGACAGTTTGGACCTGGTCAGCGGTTTCGGTCTAATCGGGACGATTCTCGTGGTCTCGGCCCTCGTAGCCGGGCTGGTGGACCGCGGACCCGTCTCATTCCCAATGATCTTTATGGGGCTCGGCCTGCTGTTGGGAGGCGGCAGCCTCGGGGTGCTCGAGGTGGAAACGCACGATCCAGCCCTCGAGGTGATCGCAACTCTCACGCTGGCACTCGTGCTCTTCATGGATGCTCTCACCCTCGAGAGCGGTCAGTCCAAGAAGGACTGGCTGATTCCTGCGCTGGTTATGGGGCCCGGCACCCTTATCGTGATCCTTGTGGTGGCAGGGGCAAGCCATCTGCTCCTGGGCGTCCCCCCGGTTATCGCCTTTCTTCTGGGCGCAGTGCTTGCGTCGACCGACGCAGTGGTGCTGCGCGACGTGGTCCGTGACACCCGGGTTCCCCGAGCGGTCAGGCGCATTCTCTCGGTGGAGGCGGGGACCAACGACATCATCGTCCTGCCGCTGGTTCTGGTGCTGATCGCGTTGGCCCGGGGCAGCCTCTCCGGGGGAGATTGGGCGCTGATCGCCCTCAAGATTTTCGTGATCGGTCCGGCCATCGGTTTTGCGATCGGCGGCGCCGGGGCGTGGGTGCTCGCAAAGGCGGACGCCAGGTTCGCAATTAGGCGGGAGTACCAGGCGCTTTACGGTGTCGGGTTGGTCCTGGCCGCCTACTCCGCTGCGGTCGCCGCCGGTGGGGACGGCTTCCTTGCCGCATTCTTCGCGGGGAGCGCCATCACGGTTCTGGATCAGGCGTTGTGCGACTGCTTCCTTGAATTCGGCGAAGCCGTGACCGAGATGTCGATGCTTCTGGCCTTTGTTCTGTTCGGCGCGCTGCTTTCGGAGGAGCTGACCTCGGTCCCGCTGTTGCCGGGCCTGGCGCTGGCAGCGATCGCTATCTTTGCCGCCCGCCCTGGCGCCATCATCGGCCTCCTCAGCCTGCGCACGGTTGCTCTCAGTAAAACTGCACGCGCTTTCATCGCCTGGTTCGGACCCCGCGGCCTCAACTCGCTTCTGTTCGCGCTTCTGGTCGCCCAGGCGGGGGTGCCTCAGGGGGAGTTCATGCTGGCAGTCACCGGCCTCGTGGTGCTGGTCTCGGTGGTGGCCCACGGCGCCACCGCTGCTCCCCTATCGGCCTGGTATGGACGGCGGGTCGCTACCGAGACACTGGCGGAGGAAAGGGTTGGAACCGCTACCGGGCTCTTCGAATCCGACGAGGGATTCGTCGAACGGGTATCTCCCGATCAACTACAAGATCTGCTGGACGGCGGCGAGCCACCGGTGATTCTCGACGTCCGGTCCCGGTCCAGCTACGAGCACGACGGAGTCCAGATCCCCGGCAGCGTCAGAGTGCAGCCCGATGCGGTCGCCGAGTGGGCGGCCGAGCGGCTGCGCGACCAGCCCTACGTCCTGTACTGCACCTGACGCAGCGAGGCCACCAGCGCCCGTGTGGCGCAGCAGCTTCAATCGATGGGCTTCACGAAAGTGCGGGTGCTCCAGGGCGGCCTGAATGCCTGGAAGGAGTCCTACCCGGTGGAGTCCACCACAGCTTCCGCGACCCAGGGCCGATGAGGAGCCACCTCTTCGATCCCGGGTCGAGCCCGACGTCATCTGCGGTCCGTTGTCGGAGACCGCCAGCACCATCGGCCGGTTGGGGTCGTCAACGCCGAGATCTACCGTCCCACTGGCCCGGGCTGTCACATCACACTGACAGGTCTCAATGAAGAAGCGGCGACCGGCTCCTCAGGGGCCGGTCGTTCCCCGCGGACGTCGAAACGCCCAAATCATCCTCATCGAGAGCGTCGCCCACGTGCTCAAATCTGAATGGCGCCTAACACCATCCGAACCCAGGGGGCGGTTCATTAGGACTTATTAGCCGAGCCGGAATGGAATGAGGCGTGGTGCCACCAGGCTGAACCCGGATTTAAGAAAAGTGTGAAGCTCAAGCCTCCCAGACCGACAATCCCGAGGACGAAGGCGAATCCAGGGCTACCCCTCTAATGAGGCCAGCCTCGGACCCCCTAGAAAACTTGTCACAAATGTCATGAGTTTTGAGTACCAAAGGATTTCACCGCCGGTTCGAGACTTCGCTCGAAACCGGCGTAGAGTCCTTTGAGGGGAATGAACTAACTGCTGGAACCCTTGTCTTGAATCAGCATCGGCCTGCCAATGTCGCTCGGGCAGCTGCGCTCTTTTTCATTGGCGTCCTTGGGCTGACTCTCTTCATTGCCCGAGTGACCGATCCCGACAGATCTTCTGCCTGGGTGGTTGTTGGTGGCGTAGTTGGAGCGGTGACTGGTTACTTGGGCAGGGGAGGGGTGGAATCTTGGAGGCGCCCGCCGACTGCGGTGCTTTTGGCTGGAGCCATTGTCACGTCGTCCCTTTTCAGATTCACGGCAAATGAAACCTGGACTCCCGCAAACCTGGGCTTCTGGACGCTATTCTGCTCAATTGCTGCGCTCTGCTGGAAACCAGCCCAAGAATAGAATTGCCAGCAAGCCAGATCCTTTACAGTTTCTGACGGATTTTAGGCAAGAATATCCCCAGCAAAAGAGTCATTGCCGCAGCCGAAATCAGGCCAATCAAAGCAAGTGCAAAAATTCCTGCGGTGTTGCCTGAGACTATCGAAGACAGAAACATCAGCATGCCGAAACATCCTCCGACAGTTGCAGCCCACAACCACGGGTGTTCCCGTTGCAAAGTCTCATTTCTCTTTGAAAACTCACTCACCGTGGCCCTCCTGGTTAGCGGTCGAGGGAGCTACCTCTTGGATAGGTTTGGAATCGCTATTCGAAGGGCAGCGCTTGAACCTTGATATCGGCCATAGGAAAATCGGCCAAGTTGTCGGTTACAAGGACGGCGCCATACGCCCGGGCGGTACCGGCAACTAGGGCGTCGGTCGTGTGTAGAGTCCTCCCTTTCTTCTGAAGAGCAGCCTGATACCGGCCGGCACGGGTGGCCGCCTCCATCGTGGTCTCGAAGAACTCAAGCCTTTCCATCAAAGACCTTGCGAGCTTTCTCTCTGATGGCTTGAGCCCTCTTTCGACCTCGGCGACATTTACGCAACAGGTTCCAAGTCTGTGGCCACTCGCAAGCAGGTCCAAAAATAGCTGCGTCACGCTAGATTCGCCCCGAAGATGGGCGATCAAAGCCGTGGTGTCAAGGAGAAATCTACTCAGTTCGGAGTGCCTTCGGGTCGGCGAATACCCTTTACCCAATTGCGGGTCGACTGACGATCGGACCAGTCGCCGTGCCTCTTGGCATGGACGATTCCAGACGTTGCCTTCAGAGACTCCTCCAAAGCCATACGCGCCAGCTTTTCTCGAGCAGCCTCCTCCAGAAAGCGGCTGCGGCCCCGCTGGCCTACAACGGAATCGATAGCCTCCATCACGTCATCGTCAACAACCACATGAGTTCTGGACAACCTATCCCACCTCCAAGTCCCACTAGGAGTCCCACTCTAACACGCGCTCACGCTTGTGCCGTCGGCGCCTTGAAGGCTAAGAGGGCTGTACGGTCCTTCAGCTAAATCGGTTTCCCAACTCTGGGTCGGTATTGACAGTAGAGCTCCCATTCCTTCGGCGGAAGTTCCGAAGTATGAGGGCCGCGCTCCCAATCAGTTTGATCGAAACGTTTTAGGTTCACCCGCCAAGCGGCAACACGCCAAGCGCCATCAGCAGGGACAGCCAGCCCGACTCGGCGTTGTGCTGGACCACCTTTCCGTCCTCGACCCGGTCAAGCGAGACGTTCTGGAACCTCACCTGCTTGCCCGTGGGCGCGATGCCCAGCCACTCACCGGTGTGAGTCCCCTCGAACCAGGAGTGGGTGCAGACCAGATCCCCCTCGGCAGCCTGGGCCTCGATGGTCGCCTTGAGATCCGGAAAAGCTGCCCGCAGGGGGGGAATCCGCGTGCGGGTCTCGTAGTAGCCGGGATGCTCCGCCAGGTCGTCGAGATCGCCGCTCACGATCACCTGGGTAAGCCGGCGCAGAAGTGCCTTGTTTTCTTCGCTCATTGGACAAACATCGTACTCATCTCCTGCAGCAGCCGGCCGACCACAAACCAGCCCACCACGGCAAGTATCAAGGTGGCCGGCAGAAGCAGAAGCATTACCCTGAACTCCCCGATCAAAAAGATCAGGGCCAGTCCGTAAAACATAGGGGTCGCCGCCAGGGCCACCACATAGAAGCTCAGGCTCCTGCCGGCGGTCTGCATCGTCACCTGTTTCCCGGAGCGGCGGGCTTTGTCCCGCATCTTCCGGAGTAGCTCGGGGGCGGCGGACGGCCGGAAGGTGACCACCAACGGGGCAACGGTGGCGAGCGAGAGGAGAACCGCACCAATGATCAGCGGAGCTACCGGGAGCGAGGTGTCCATCGTCAGCCTGACCGCCTCGGCGGCCATCCGACCGTAGACAACTGCGAAAGCCACGAACAAGACCAGGATGGTGTACGCCTTCAATCGCTCTTTGCGCGCCTCTACCATCCCCACCCCGCTTAGGAAGCTCCGCCTTGTCGATTACCGAACCGTATTGTGCGCCCGCCTCAAGGCGCCGGGCAACATTTCCCGTATTTGGCTGCCGGGCATGTTACTGTCGTTACAGGGACCTGGAACAAGGTCCCGAGGTTTGTTCGCTTGTTTCCTCCGCAACTTGGATGAGTTTCGAGCGACTCGAAGCTCGAAGCAACTGGCAATCCGGCCAGAAAAATCCAAGAGGAGCACTAAAAGCATGCCAACCTGTACCTTTGCCGACCTGGGCGTGTCGGAATCTGTAACCGGCGCCCTGGCCAGCCGAAATATCGCAGCACCCTTCGACATCCAAGCGCTCGTCATGAACGACGCCCTGGCGGGCAAGGACATCCTCGCCAGCAGCCGAACCGGCTCCGGCAAGACCCTCGCTTTCGCCATCCCGATCGTCGAGCGGATCACCAACTCCAAGACACGTGCAGCAGCCCTCGTCCTGGTCCCCACTCGCGAGCTCGCCTCCCAGGTGGCGGTGGAGTTCGAGTCGATCTGCAGGGTAAAGGGACTGAGAGTCGCGTCGGTGTACGGCGGAGTGAGCCTGCCAAGTCAGGCGAAGCGGGCGGCCAAAGCCCACATTCTCGTAGCCACCCCCGGACGACTCGAGGACCTGGCCAACCAGAGGCTCATCTCCCTGGACAAGATAGAGATACTCGTCCTGGATGAGGCGGACCGGATGCTCGACATGGGCTTCCAGCCGCAGATCGCAGCGATCGTCCGCAGGATTCCCAAGGATCGGCAGACGATGTTCTTCTCGGCCACTCTCGACGGCGACGTCGGCCGCCTGGCCGCCAGCTACACCCGCGATGCCAAAACCCATCACGTCGAGTCTGAGCTTCAAACGGTCGAGGAGGTCGAGCACCGGTTCGTCTCGGTCACTGCCATCGACAAGGTCTCCGCGCTGCAGGAGCTGCTGAAGGACCGGAGCGAGCGCAGCCTGATCTTCGTAAGGACCAAACGAGGCGCCGACCGGCTGGCGGCCAAGCTCAGCCACAGCGGAATTCGCGCCACAGCCATGCACGGCGACATGGCCCAGGGGGCCCGGGAACGAGCACTTGCAGGATTTGCGGCGGGACGGTTCGACTCGATGGTCGCCACCGATGTCGCCGCCCGCGGCATCGACCTGGACGACATCTCCCAGGTCATCAACTTCGATCCGCCCGAGGACCACAAGGCTTACATCCACCGGGTCGGCAGGACGGCCCGAGCGGGACGAGCCGGCGAAGGCATCACCCTGGTCCTGCCCGAGCAGCAGGGGGACGTCGGCCGCATCGCTGCCATCCTCAAGCTCAAAGAGCAGTACGAGATGAGCGGGATGAAGGTCGCCCCTCCCCGTCTTGCTTACACCAGCGGGCGCCGAGGCTCGATGATGCGGCGGCGCCCCCGGAGGTAGACAGATCTGATAGGGCCCTCAGGACCCTATCACTCAGGTTCCGGAATCCTGAGCACGAGCTTGTAGGCACCGGGAGAGGCTTCATCGCATAACGCGAGCAGCTTGGCAATCGCCCGCCGGGCCTCCGGATCCGAGCGGGCTCGCTCCATCTCCTCCAACGACGCCCAGGGGCCGAAAGAGAAAAAGAGCTGGGAATCCTGAAGGCTCTGGATCAGAGTGCCCGTTGCATCGGGGCCCACGGCCCGGAAGGCGGGAGCCAGCTCTTCCCGCCAGATGCGCTCGAACTCCTCCTCGCTGCCGGGTCTGACCCGCCACATGGCGTGGGTGTAGAAGTCGCCGTTCATCGTCCTACATTGACGGCAGTGGATTTATCACGGCGTGCTCCAGGGCACTGCCGCAGGAACACGCTCTGTCGACCGGAATCCCTTCGACCAACCGGATCAACAGCTCCTTGAGTTTCGCATTGCTCTGTTTGAAGACCTTCAGCACCTGCGCGACCGACACCGCCTCCGCATCGCTCACGCCCGCGTCGTAGTCGGTGATCAGGGCGATCCCCGTGAAGCACATCTCCAGCTCGCGGGCCAGCGCCACCTCCGGGTACTGGGTCATGCTGACCGCCGTCCAACCCTGCACGGAGTGGAAGGCGCTCTCCGCTCGGGTCGAGAAGCGCGGCCCCTCTATCACCAGCATCGTGCCGGCTGGGTGAATCGTGAGGCCCAGGGAGCGGCCTGCGTCGATCGCTACCGATCTAAGCTCCGGGCAGTACGGGTCGGCCAGGCTCACGTGGGTGGTTTCCGGACCGTCGTAGTAGGTGTCCTGGCGCTTGGTGGTGCGATCGACGAACTGATCGCACACCACGAAATCTCCCGGGTGGACGTCCTTGCTCAGAGACCCGGCGGCACAGGGCGCCAGTACCCGCTTCACCCCGAGCGATCGGAATGCCCAGAGATTCGCCCGGTAGTTGATCATGTGGGGCGGCACGGTGTGGTTCCGGCCGTGGCGTGGCATAAATGCCACCTGCCGCCCGGCAAGTTCGCCCACCGCAATCGAATCGGAGGTGGGGCCGAAGGGCGTCTCCACCCAG
>JBBDRH010000170.1:0-8211 GCA_040905645.1 Actinomycetota bacterium | reverse complement strand
ATGATCGCAGCACCCGTCCAACGTGACGTTGATGGAATACCGAAGGGGTCGCATTAGGTAAGAGTACCGATAGCCATAGGGTAACTAACGGAATGCCGGGTCAGCCGCCGCCCGCGTAGCCGGCGGTCGGTTGCGCTAGTTATTCGGTCCAATCCCAAAATCCGCATACCTAGTCAGCGAATCGCTGAGAAAACAAGATCTTAAAACCGCCAAGATCGTACGCGCGAGAAAGGACCCGGGTCCCATCCAGCCTGACCCCGCGCTGCTTGCGTTCGGTGTTCATCTGCTCTCCCCTCCGGGTTCATATCACCCGTTGTGGGAAGGCTGCCAGAGAGGGGGTCTGGGAGGGTGGATTTAAGAGCCCAAAAACGGTCACAGGGTGTGACGCAAGCCGGCACATCGGCGTAGAAGTGCACGCTCCTCGACGGATCCTTCCACAGACAAGTACAAACCGCCAACATAGGCGGTGCTGTTTTAGTCGTCTGGCCGAGCTGATGCCTCAGTCATCAGGTTGTCCTATCATCCGCATAACGTATGGCGGTTTCAGCCGCCGACGCAGGAGGTCGGCTGCAAACCGCAGTTAGGCGTCACCGGCCGCTCGTTGTCGCAGTTGATCGCGCAGCGCTCTATTGACTGCCTCGGAGGTATTGAACTCGGCAGCGACGTCCGGATCCAGCACGATTACGTTGGAGCCTTTGGCATAGCGCTCGGCGTACTTTCCTCTAGTCCCAGCAGAGAAGTCATACTCGTCCCTCATCTCGGGATTGGGCTGATCACCTTGACTCATAATTCAAGCGCTCTCCTCTGGAGGCAGTTCTTGCGCTAATGATGCGTACTACTTCTTTCCTATCAGTATGAACGACCACCAGTAGCTTTCCGCTGAAAGATTGCCCGAGCTGGACGTATCGGCTCTCCTCGGAGGAGTCCTCTCGGCCGGAAGATGCCCCCGAAGCCGACGCTCCTAAACGGAAAGTCTCCTCAACCCTTCTCGAGCTCTTCCCTTAACGCTCCCAAGACCTCTAGCTCAATCCGATCCTTGGGCCGGCCCGATGCTCTTTTCATGCGGATAAGGTCGTTGAGGGAGACCACGCGTACCTTCATTCCGTCGACGTCCATCTCGACCGCGTTCGTGTTCAGATCGTCAAACCCTCGAGTTCCGGCCGGAGTGCCAAGACAATCCAAATCGCCCAACGTTGTGACGAAGGTGAAATTGTCACCCGCGCGCAGCGTACGAGCATCTAGCAGGAACGGGAGGTCATCGGGCGCTCCTCGAAGCTTAGCTCTGAGCTGCTTCAGGCTCGCCTCCAAACGCTCCAGGTTATCGAGATCGCGTGAGTGGCAGATATCGAGATCTAAAGTGAAGGACGGAGAACCATGGAGCGTGGCCGCGATGCCTCCTATTACAACAAAACGAACTCCCTGACTCACCAGAGTTTTCAGCATTTCCGAAGGCTCGAAATCTCCGGAAGCGCTATCTGGCAGCCCAGTGTCCCTTCAACTTAGCCATGCCCCTGGCAGCCCGGGACGCATACTCAAGCCTTTGAAGAGGTGTGCGCTTGAAATTCTCGTGGATCAGCGTTCGATCAATGCCGATCCCCAACCTCGGAGCAGACTCCAGCGACTCCCCGCAGGCCGCCAGGAGCCGGTCGAGGGTCTCGACGCTTGGATCGACCACTCCCCTCTCGATCCGAGAGATGGTCGGCTGTTTGACCCCGCACGCCGCTGCCAGCTCGGCCTGCGTCAATCCTGCCCGCCTGCGGGCCTCCCGGAGAACTGTTGCTGCCTTCATTGTCACAACATAACAGATACGTTATATCGGGTCTAAGCGACCCCTATCCTGAGGTTTCTCGCCCGCACCACGCCGTCCTCGTCCACGAGGTCGAAGGTCACTCGCTGGCCCATCCGGAAGAACCGGAACATGCCGGTGTCCATGGCCACCGGATCTATCTCCCACTCGGTTTCGCCATCGTCGCTGACGATGATTCCGACCTTCTCGTTGACGTGATACTCCTTAATCGACCCTTGCGGCATGAATCCTCCTATTGATCTTTGCGGGCCTGCTCGGATCCGATCGAACCCGATCTAACCAGCACGTGATCGATCCGGCGACCCTTCATCTTCTGAACCTCGAACTCGATCCCGTCCCGGCGCACCAGGTCACCCGGCACCGGCAGCCTTCCCAGCATCCCCCCCACCAGGCCGCCAACCGAGTCCCACTCGGTGTGGGGAAGCTCGACTCCCAGCCGCTCATTGAGCTCATCGATACCCAGGCGGGCGGCAACGCTGAGGGTGTGATCGTCCACCACCACCACGCTGGGATCTTCGCGATCGTACTCGTCGGAGATTTCTCCGACTATCTCCTCCAGAAGGTCCTCCAGAGTGGCAAGACCGGCAACTCCTCCATACTCATCGACCACGATCACCATGTGGGTCTTGGCTTTCTGCATCTCCCTCAGCAGCTCTGCCACCTTCTTGGACTCGGGAACGAAGTTGGCCTCCCGCTTGATGTCGCCGGCCTTCTTGGCTCGGGAGCGTGTGCCGTTGTACAGCTTTTTGATCAGATCCTTCTGGTAGACGATGCCCACGACGTTGTCGATGTTCTCGGAGATCACCGGGATCCGGGAGAAACCGCTCTTCAAGGTGACCTGAAGGACGTCCTCGAGCGTGGCCGAGGCATCGACGCAGACCATGTCGGGCCGGGGCACCATCACCTCCCTGACCACCGTGTCGCCGAACTCGAAGACTGAATGCAGCATCTCGCGCTCCTCGGCCTCGATTACCTCCTCGGACTGAGCCATGTCCAGGATCGACTTGATCTCCTCCTCGCTCATCAGCGGGCCCTTGGGCAGACCGCGGCCGGGGAGGATCAATAAGAACAGGCGTCCCAACCTCAGCAGGATGCTGGCGAGGGGCCGAAGCGCTCTTCCTATCAGGAAGACCGGCCGCGCCGAGATGAGCAGGACCTGATCCAGCCGCTCGAGCACCCAGGTGCGGGGCGCAATCTCGGCGAACTGGAACAGCAGGAAGCTCATCAGTGCGATGGAAATCACCTCGGGCCAGGCAAAGTCGAGGCGAAGGATGATCGATGTCACCAGGACGGTGACCGATACCCGGAGGATCAGCATCACCACCAGAACGCTGGTCAAGAATGCGGGCGTGTCATCTGCGATCTTCACAAGGAGCTTCGCCCGCTTGGGGTTGCGGTCCATGAGCATCTCGGCCCTGATCGGGGACAGCCGGCCTATGGCGTTGACCCAGGCGGAAACGAAGAAGGCGCCCATGAGGCAGAGCACCGCGAGCACGAGCTGAATCGTCGGGCCGCTCACGAGGCCCGCGCTCCGGAATGGCCGGTCAAATCGCGCTCACGCCTGCGCATCTGCTCCGCGCCGGCCTCGGTGTCGTGGTCGTAGCCCAACAGGTGGAGCACCCCATGAGCGGTTAGCAGATCGAGCTCCGCCTCCAATCCGGAGGTGGCTTGCTCGGCGGCCACGTCGGGACACAGCACGACCTCCCCGATCATCCTCGGCGGACCAACGCCCGCAGGCCCGTGCTCGTCGGGACCGTCGATCGGGAACGACAGGACGTCGGTCGGACCGGGCTCCCCCATGTATTCGGCATTGAGCTCGGCCATGCGTTTGGCCGGAACCAGGGTGATGGAGATTTCGCCGGACACACTCTCCGATGCGGCGGTCCGGCGAGCGACCTCCGCAATGCGATCGAGATCGACCTCAGTTCCCTGCTCGTCGGTCAGGGTGACGATGACATCGGGAGGTGTATCGGGAGGGTCGGGGTCCACTTATTCCGTCGAGTTGGCTCGGGCAGTTTCGTTGAACAGCCGGTAGGCCTCGACGATCTCCTGCACGAGCTTATGCCGCACCACGTCGTTGGCGTCCAGGTAACAAAATGCCACGCCGTTGATGTCGGTGAGAATTTCCTGGACCAGGGTCAGTCCGGAGACCTGGACCCGGGGAAGGTCAATCTGCGTGATGTCTCCGGTGACCACCGCCCGGGACCCGAAGCCCAGCCGGGTCAGGAACATCTTCATCTGCTCGGCGGTAGTGTTCTGGGCCTCATCGAGGATGATGAACGAATCGTTGAGCGTACGGCCTCGCATGAACGCCAGGGGGGCCACCTCGACCATCCCGCGGTCCATCGCCCGTGCATATGCCTCCGGCTCCAGCATCTCGTAAAGCGCATCGTATAAAGGCTTGAGGTAGGGGTCCACCTTGGCCGCGATGTCTCCGGGGAGGAATCCCAGCCGTTCGCCCGCCTCGACCGCCGGCCGGGTGAGGATGATGCGCTGAACCTGTTTCGACTCGAGCGCGTGGATGGCGGCAGCCACAGCGAGATAGGTCTTGCCGGTTCCGGCAGGCCCGATCCCGAAAGTGATCGTGTTGCTGCGGATTGCATCGATGTAGCGCTTCTGGCCCACGGTCTTGGGCCTGATCGAGCGTGTCCTTGTGGCCAGGATTGCGTCGGAAAGCACCTGGGAGGGCCGGTGCTGGCCCACCTTCACCATGTCGATCGACCTTCCGACCGAGTCGGTGGTCAGGACGTGGCCACGGTTGAGCAGCTCGATGAGCTCTTCGAACAGATGGGCGACCAGCTCAGCCTCCTGAGGCTCGCCGGTGATCGTGATCTCGTTGCCCCGGACCAGGATGTTCGATTGGAACCCCTGCTCGATTACTTTCAGCAACTCATCCCGAGTTCCAAACAGGGCGACCATCTCGCGGTCCCCTGGAACTATGATTTTGACTTGCGTTCTTTCCTGCACCGATTAGAACTTACCCCGTCGCGCGCAAAACTGCGAGTTTTAGCCTGCCGGGCTTCGGCCAATCGGCGGCTTTGACGCCCAGGCGGTCGATCGGCTAACCGGCTTTGACTCCCAAGTCGTCGATCTTGTTGGCAAGCGCATCAAGCGACATGTCCAGCACGCTCGCCAGGACCCTCAGGTCCTCGCTCCGGATCGTCAGAACCTTGCCGTTGAAGTCGTTCCGGCGAATCTGAACGAGGTTCAGGTAACGCTGGAGCACGACACCGTCCGGATCGTCGCTTCGCTCGAGCCTGCGCAGGTCGATCTTTAACTTCTCCAGGCTCATCTCCAGCGGAATTCCCTCATCGGAGCCGTCGGTGCGCGGTAGCAAATGGTCCACCGGTACCTGATACAGCCGGGCGAGCCGCTCCAGCCTGGGCACGGAGATGCTGCGCTCCCCTCGCTCGTACGCACCCAGAACGGATGCCTTGAACTCCATCTTTGAGGCGCTTTGAACATCGTGAAGAGAAAGGCCCTTCTGGAGCCTGATGTTCCGTAGGCGCTCTCCTACCATTGAGGCGTAGCTCATCTTGAAAACTCCCCCCGCATGGTCACCATGCGTGACCGGCTACTGCTATCGTAACCACTTTCTGTGACTCTACGCTAGTTCGGGAGATTTTGCCGGACTTATACAAGTCAGTAGTGACGAGCTGGAGAGCAACTCACGTTATATGTAAGCCGAAGGGCGCCTTCGAGGCGCCCTTCGGAGTTTTTGCTGGACTGTGGAGCCCGAGACGGATTTTTATGTGCCGGTGGGACCGGTCCGGCTTCCGAACTCGAGGGTGGCCCGGTGTGAATTCGCTGGTGGACGCCAGCCATCCGGCCTAGCGGCCGGTCACCTCCAGGGTCCCGAAAAGACTTTCGCTGATTCGGACCACCTCCTTTCTCTGGTGGATCCAAAATATACGATTTCGGATCGTATCTAGGGCGATTCTGAGATTTATGTCCGGCACGACTTCGCTGCGTGGGTCACCGCGCTTCGAGCTGGTCCGAGCCTTGCCGGCTACTTGACGGTGACCGCTCTGTCGGTAGGGACAAGGTTGATCCAGATGTTGCCCGGAGCCAGGTTGATCGGCTGGCCCGACGCGTCGACAAGAGTGAACTGGTCACCCAGGCTCGGACGTCTCCACCTTCCCTGAACCGCCTGGCCTCCTCTGAGGACCGTGGCCTCGCCCTCGCCGGTGACCCCGATGTGAGGCGAGCCGCCGACGAGCTGGACCGGAACCTTGAAAACCAAAACGTTCGTGGCGCTCAGCTGGGCACCGGACTCGTCGTTGTGAGGTCCCCCTCCCTGCGACCTCAGGTACTTCTTGGAGGCGGCGTCGTAGGAATAACTGGCCGAGCTGCCCCTTGAGTACGACAGATCGACGCCGCTTCCCGTAGGCCCTTGGGGACCGGCAAGCAAACCTGGGTCGAAGATGTAACCGGTCCTCGGAGGACCCTTGACCCCCTGCGCGGCCGGACGAGCAAGCAAGGCGTCACTGGAGGTGTACAGGTTGTGGGGCGCCGATCTTGCGCCCGATCTTTGGTATGCCGCTCCATTGCCGCCGTGCACGAGGTTGATCACCCCGTCGGTTGAGCGGACCTTGGCAAGGACCGGAGGAGCAGCGCCCGAGTACCCGAAGAGAACCGGCGAATACAGGACCAGCAGATCGGGATCGACGAGCCTGGCACTGCGGATCGGTCCGAGGCGAGGTGCGTTCGCGCAGTGGAAGACGGCCAGGAAACGGGTCAGGCCCCCCTCGACGAGCTCCTCGTACACGACGTCGGCCTGCGGCATGCCCACCTGGGGCCTGGCCCGGGGATGGTTGTCGATCTTTACTGCGTGAACAGGTCTGGTGAGGTCCGTTGCCCCGGCATCGACGCCCGTTAACGGACACACGATGGCAGGCGGCGGAGCCGCCGCCGCAATCGGGGCCGGCGGCGCCACTCCCGGCGGTAGCGGGAGGCCAAGCCCCCATAGGAGCGCCATAATCAGCGCCGTCAAATCCACAGGCTGGGGGCTCCTGGAATCAAGAGATCGGCAAAACTGCTCGTGCTAAAGCTGAACATCCACATACCCCCCACGGAAGTGGCCACGGCTTCCCGATCCAGGCACTAAGGACTCGATCGGGTTCGTTACCATATCGAACTCAGGGTTTTCTTCGCATCTTGGCCATTGCTCGGCCAGCCCATGCAACGAAAATCGGATTTCCAACGGCATTGAGACCGGCAGATAGGATCACCTCGTAAGGCGCTGTGCGAGTCCAGTGAGGTAGTAAATGCAGAGTTCTCGCCAGAAGGAGGCCGATGAGTAGCGCAGGAAAGATCGCAGTCGTTACCGGTGCGACCGGGGCCCTGGGCTCGGAGATGGCGGTCCTGCTTGCCGGCAAGGGATACGACGTGGTTCTGGTTGCCCGAAATGGCGAAAAGGCCCGGCAGGTTGCGGCCCGCATAGAGCAGGAAGGGGGCCGGGCAGAGGTAAAGACCGGCGACTTCGCAGATCTGGAATCGTCAAAAAGGCTGGCCGCCGAACTGGCGGAGAGGTTCCCGGCCATCGATGTGCTGGTGAACAACGCGGCAGTTTTCTCGGGCGAGCGAAAAGTTACGAAGGACGGATTGGAGCTGATGTTCGCTACGAATCATCTTGGCCCCTTTTTGGTGACCAACAGCTTTATCGGCTCCCTTCAGGCGGCGGCGCCGGCAAGGATAGTCAGCATCTCGGCCCCAACGACCACTAAGCTCGATTTCGACGACCTTCAGTCCGAAAAGGACTATGGCCCCTATCGGGCCTTCGGAGCCTCGAAGATGTGCAACCTGCTGACGACTTTTAGGTTGAGCCGCAGGCTCGATTCCAACCAGGTGACCGCCAACGTAGTTCATCCCGGATTGATCAAGTCCGAGCTGATGTCCGACACTCCGGCGATACTCGGCGGCCTTTTGAAGGCCATATCCCGCCGGCCCGAAGCGGCCGCGGTGACCCCGGTATGGGTTGCATCGGATCCACACCTTGCGGGGGTGAGCGGCGCGTTCTTCCAAAGGAAAGAGGATCGGAAAGCCCGCCCCGTACAGCCTGGACGAGTCGGTTCAAGACCGCCTCTGGCAAGTGAGCGAAGAACTCGTCCGCTAAGGCTAAGCTACTTGACGCTTGGGTTTCAGGACCGTGTGAGTGCGGCGACCCCGTCGAGCCGGGCCAGCTTGTGCGGGTTGGCGATGATGTAGATGCGGGTGATCCGACCGTTCTCGACGGAGAAGCTCATCGCGGCGACCTCACCGCCGATGTCGATGCGGCCGCCCGGTGACCCGTTGAGCCAGACGGCCTTCACCTCGAAGTCCGCTGCGCGGCCAGCGGCGATCAGCAGCCGTGCCACCCGTTCCGCACCCAAGACCGGACGACGAGCAGCGGCGACGAAGCCGCC
>JBBDRH010000169.1:0-1380 GCA_040905645.1 Actinomycetota bacterium | reverse complement strand
CCAAGGCTCATGAGCTTTACAAAGCCAACCGCTTCAGCGTCACGCGCCAGCTTCGCTACAGCCGTGACGAGACCCAGCTTGCGCTCGATCTCGGACTCTTCATCAACGGCCTACCGATTGCCACCTTTGAGCTCAAGAACAGCCTCACCAAGCAAACCGTGCAGGACGCCGAGGAGCAGTACAAGCGCGACCGGGACCCCCGCGAGCGGCTCTTCGAGCTCGGCCGGTGCGTGGTGCACTTTGCCGTCGATGAGCAGGAGGTCCGCTTCTGCACCCACCTCAAGGGCAAGGGCTCCTGGTTCCTGCCCTTCAACCGGGGCTGGAACGACGGCGCCGGCAACCCGCCGAACCGGGACGGGCTCAAGACCGACTTCCTCTGGAAGCGGATCCTCACCCGTGAGGGGCTGACCGACATCCTGGAGAACTACGCCCAAGTGGTGGAGACCAAGGACGAGAAGACCAAGCGCAAACGTAAGGTGCAAATCTGGCCGCGATTTCACCAGCTCGACGTCGTCCGCAAGCTGCTTGCCGATGCCGAAGTAAATGGTGCCGGCCGGCGCTACCTCATCCAACACTCAGCGGGCAGCGGCAAGTCGAATTCAATCGCCTGGCTGGCCCACCAGCTGATCGGCCTGGAGAAGGACCAGAAGCCGGTCTTCGACTCGATCGTCGTAGTTACCGACCGCCGCATCCTCGACCAGCAGATCAAAGAGACGATCAAGCAGTTCGCCCAGGTCGGAGCCACGGTTGGGCACGCCGAACGTTCGGGGGACCTGCGCCGGTTTCTCGCCGAGGGCAAGAAGATCATCATCTCGACGGTTCAGAAGTTCCCGGTGATCGTGGATGAGATCGGCGGCGAGCACCAAGGGCGGCTCTTCGCGATCATCGTCGACGAGGCCCACTCCAGCCAGGGGGGCAAGGCGTCGGGCTCGATGAGCCGAGCCCTCGGCATCGCCGATGAGGAGGACGAGTACGAGACCGTCGAGGACCAGATCAACCGCTTGATCGAAGCCAAAAAGCTCTTGCCCAATGCCAGCTATTTCGCCTTCACCGCCACGCCCAAGAACAAAACGCTGGAGCTGTTCGGCGAGCCGGAGCCGCAGCTCGACGGGACGGTTCGTCACCGGCCCTTCCACAGCTACACGATGAAGCAGGCGATCCAGGAGGGCTTCATCCTCGATGTGCTGCGCTACTACACGCCGGTGGACAGCTACTACCGTCTGGTCAGGAAGGTCGAGAGCGATCCGGAGTTCGACATCAAGCGGGCGAAGAAGAAGCTCCGCCGCTACGTCGAGAGCCACGACCATGCGATAGGCCTCAAGGCCCAGATCATGGTGGACCACTTCCACGAGCAGGTGCTGGCCCTGAACAAGATCGGCG
>JBBDRH010000168.1:0-1380 GCA_040905645.1 Actinomycetota bacterium | reverse complement strand
CCTGCGGGGATAATCCTCAGCCCACCATCTATGATGCTCCCGCTCCCCTGCCGACGGTGACCGAGGAGCCGCTTCCCATCGAAAGTGCGGCGCCGGCGGCTCAATCGCCAACCGAGCCGGAGGCGTCGCCGCCGCCCAACCCCTCGCCTGAGCCCTCGCCCTCGCCCGATCCGATAGCGAGCCCGGTCCCGATGCCAACCGGATCGTTCCCGTTCCTTTGAGGCGCCTCAGCTACTCCTCCAGGAACAGGTGCATGTTCCCTATGTGCGGAAGCACCCGGCCCTGAAGGGCGGTGATCAGCTGGCGAAGGTGGACGAGGTCGTGGCAGGCCCAGTAATGGACCAGCTCTCCGGCCCCGATCGTCCCGGCTACGTCGTGCGTGCCGGTCCGTTCCAGGTCGGCCGAGCTCAGGTCTCTCAGCCGGGCGACGCTCTCCGCCCGCTGCCGGGCAAATAGCTCCAGGAGGTCGGCGAGGCTCTCCGCCGAGTAACCACCCTCCTCCAGCCGGGCAGGGGGATCGATCGAACGAATGAAGGGATCGTCCTCGGAGACAATCCGCCCGATTCGCTCCCGGAAGGCGATCCCCTCGACATCTATGAGGTGCTCGAGCACATGGCGGGCGCCCCAGGCATGCTGCTCGGAGGGCGCCAGAGCGGATTCAGGAACGGAGTCCAGTATCGATCTGACCACTGCAGGCGTGCCCGCGACCAGTGATATGGCCTCCTGCAAGCTCTGAGGATTGGGCAGCTCTTAGCTCTTGACGAGTGGAGGCTTCGGGCGGCTTGCGGCTATGTCCGAGGTGATCTCACGCATGAGCTCCTCGAGCTGATCGCCCACGAGCTCCTCGCGCAGGAGCAGCTCATCTCGGATACGCTCCACCGCCGACCGGCGCTGGTCCAGCAGCATCTTGGTCTCGGCCTTGCAGCGCCTGAGCAAATCGCTGACCTCCTGCTTGATCTCATCGTTGCCGAGCATCGCCGAGTAGCGATCGCCGCCGTAGCTCGGCGTCAGGACCTCGTAGGAGATCAGGTGTTTGCCCATACCGTAGCGTCCGACGTAGTTGAGCGCCAGGATCGTCGACCAGTGAAGGTCCGAGGTGGGGCCGGTGGTGGACGTGTTGAACCAGATCTCCTCGGCACACTGCCCCGCCAGGAACACCTTGATCTCGTCGAGAATGCCCTCCTTGGTTTCGCTGAACCGCTCCTCCAGGTCCACGGTGTGGACCACGCCCAGCGTGGTCTCCCGCTTGACTATCGAGATCATCTGGATCTGCTTGTCCTTGGCCTGCAGCTCGTGCGATACCACCGCGTGGCCTGCCTCGTGGACCGCGGTCATGACCTTCTCGGTGGCGGTGTAGGTGACCTTTTGTTTGAGGCCGAT
>JBBDRH010000167.1:0-1385 GCA_040905645.1 Actinomycetota bacterium | reverse complement strand
GGTTCTGGACGAGTTGGACCTCCTCAAGTCCGTCTGTCTCGAGAGCTAACCGGGCCCCACCTTTGGTCGTGCATGCATGATCCGCGCGCTTAGGCGCAGGTAAGTGGATAGTCGCGACGGGCATGACTCGCCTACTGCTTCGATATCGCCGACCGCTCATCCTCTCCAGCACCCTCCTGCTGTCCTTTGTGCTCATGACTCTCCAGGTGCGCAGCCAAAGCCCCCTAGCCGACCTCACCAAGCGCATGGTGCTTACCACGATCTCCCCGATCCTGCGTATCGCCGCTGTCAGCAAGGCGACAACTGTCAGTCTGTGGAAGGAGTATATCGACCTCCGCCGGGTCCGCCGGGACAATCAGCTCCTTAGAGAGGAGGTCCGCCAGTTCCGGGTACAGGTGGGAGAGCTCCAGGAGGCGGCACAGGAAAACTCCCGCCTGAACTACCTCCTCCAGTTGGGCAGCCCGTCAGGGACAGAGGCCGTTGCCGCCAAGGTCATCGGAAAGGACGTGACGAACTGGTTCAGGACGATTTTGATCGATAAGGGGGCAAGAGAGGGGATCCAGCGCCACATGGCCGTCGTGGCCCCTGAGGGGCTGGTGGGGCGTGTCGTGGATGTCACCGCGCGTGCATCTCGGGTACAGCTCATCACCGACCCAGAGAGCTCAATAGGGTGTCTCGTCCAACGGAGCCGCGTTGCCGGAGTTGCGGCGGGGAGCCAGGCGAGCACTGTCCAGATCAAGTATCTCCCCTTGATGGCCGACGTGGTCGTGGGAGACCGGGTCATCACATCAGGGATGGGCGGCATCATCCCCAAAGGCATCCCGCTGGGCAAGGTCATCAGGTCGAGCCGACCAAATGGAGCCCTCTTCCAGGAGACCGAGGTGCAGGCCCTGGCCGATTTCTCCCGGCTGGAGGAGGTGATGGTGCTGAAACGGCCGCCCGAAGGCGATCTGCCTTCGGGAGGTGGCAAGCGCCTACCGTGAGCATCCTCCTGCTCGCACTTCTCGGCGTCTGTCTCCTGCAATCCACGGTTGCCCACCGGCTCGCCATCGGCGGCGTGCAGCCGGACCTCTTTCTGGTCCTCGTCTTTGGCTTGAGCCTCTCGACAAGGCCTGAACTGGCTACCGTGGGGGGCTTTCTCATCGGGCTCTACCAAGACTCGCTCTCCGGCGCCCCCCTTGGCCTGAATGCCTTCACCCTCAGCCTGATTGGCTTCCTGGTCAGCCAACTGAGTCGGCAGGTGAAAACGGCGGAGCTGGCCGCGCGATTCGCGCTGCTGTTCCTCGCCGGCATTGCCTCAGGCTTGACCACCCTCCTCGTCCTCCGTTTCTTCCAGGTTTTCCGCCCGGTCGCTTCGACCATCCTCTGGACGGTCCTGCCCGGGG
>JBBDRH010000166.1:0-8301 GCA_040905645.1 Actinomycetota bacterium | reverse complement strand
GGCAAGAGGCCCTTCCCTGCGTTCTATAGCCGAGCGGGCAGCAGCGAAGGTCAGCGTGAAGATTCCTCCGGCCACTGCGAGCATGCTCATGAGCTGCATAGGTTCCATGGTCATACCTCCACGCGGCCGAGCTTTTTCATCCACAGGTGCCCGATCACCAGACCTATGCTCCCTCCGCCCAGCATCAGCTTCCCGTAGACGGTGGTGAACAGAGGCATGATGTAAGGACGCCTGATCATGAAGAGGAACAACCCGATCGAGATCGGCAGGCCGATCAGGATCTTCCCGGAGATGAGCGCCTCCGCAGAAAGAGCGCGGACCTCGCCCCTCACCTCCTGCCGTGCGTGCATGAAGTCTCCCAGCACGCGCAGAGTGTCGGCGAGCTTTCCTCCGGTCTGATGCTGGATCCGGATGGCCTTCACTGTCCAGGTGATGTCTTTAGAGCCGATACGCTCCGCCATGGCATCCAACGACTCGAGCAGGGGCCTGCCCACGCTGGACTCCGCCACCACACGGGCGAACTCCAGGGAAAGCGGCGCCTCCCCTTCCTCTCCGGCCAGCTCCATCCCCAGCAACAGGGACGTTCCGGCATCCAGTGATCCTGCGATCAGCTGCAACACTTCCGGGAGTTGTGACTCGAGCTTGATGACCCTCTTCCTTGCCTTGGAGTTCAGTCGCGCGATGGCCACCCATGGAATCACCACGATCGCCCCCAGCGTCGCCAGAGGTGACCGGGTGAGCAGGAGGGCCAGAGCGGCCGCTATCAACGTCACCAGCGCGACCGTGGCTCCGAACTCGCCCGCCTTGAGCGTCGAGCCTGCCTGCATCAGCTTGAACCGGACTCTTCCCAGCCTCTTCGATTCACCCAGTGCACGCTCGGCAAAGGCGCCTGCCCGCTCCATCAGCTGAGAAATGTCCTCCGGCGATTTGGTGGGCTCATCAAGCTCCGACTCGAGCAGCTCCCGGAGGGCGGAATTGCGCTCCGAACGAGATTGGAAATATCCGTACGCCCCAATCAGGATCCCAGCTCCCACCATCAGCATCGAAAGGAGCTGCGTCATGGCCGCGACCTTTTCCCGTTGGAGGCGCTCAGCAGCCGGGAGGTCCCGGCTCCGGGCTCGGTCCGGGGGCGGAACAGCTTCGCCGGAACCTCGACCCCTTTGTCCTGAAGCTTCTCGATCACCTTTGGCCGCAAACCGGTGGGCCGGAGGCTCCCCGAGGAGTTTGCAGAAGCGCGCCCTCCCTCGGCGAAGGTGAACCTGAAAATGTCCTGCAACGTGATGATCTCGCCCTCCATGCCCTGGATCTCGGAGATGTGGGTGATCCGGCGGGACCCGTCCCCAAACCGGGCGATCTGGATCACCAGGTCCAGAGCTGCGGCAACCTGCTGCCGGATGGCTCGAACCGGAAGGTCGTAGCCCGCCATCAGAACCATGGTGTCGAGACGGGTAAGCGCGTCGCGGGGCGAGTTGGAGTGGATGGTCGTGAGGGACCCTTCGTGGCCGGTGTTCATGGCCTGGAGCATGTCGAGGGCCTCGCCTCCTCGTACCTCTCCCACCACTATTCGATCCGGACGCATGCGCAGGGCGTTGCGAACGAGGTCGCGGATTCCGACCATGCCCGCCCCTTCGATGTTGGCCGGCCGGGCCTCCATCCTCACCACGTGCGGCTGCGACAGGCGGATCTCGGCTGCATCTTCGATCGTGACGATCCGTTCGTCCGACGGCACGAAGTCGCCGAGCACGTTCAGCAGGGTGGTCTTCCCGGTTCCGGTCCCGCCGGAGACGATGATATTGAGTTTTCCCAGCACACACGCCTGCAGGAAGAACCCGGCGTCCTCGGTGAGGGCGCCCAGCCGAATGAGGTCGTGGATCGTAAAGGGGGTTTCGGGGAAACGGCGAATCGTCAAAAGGGGTGAGTCGACGGCGACCGGTGGCAGCATCGCGTTGACTCGAGAGCCGTCGGGGAGCCGGGCGTCGACCATGGGCGAGGACTCATCGATCCTCCTGCCCACGGTGGCGACGATCTTCTCTATCACCTGGCGGAGGTGCGCCTCGTCGGTGAAGCTGACATCGGTGTGGACGAGTTTACCCTTCCGCTCCACATAGATGTCGTTGTAAGCGTTGCACATGATCTCGGTGACGTTCGGATCTGCGAGCAGCTCCTCGAGCGGCCCGTACCCCAGAAGGTCGGCGGTGACTTCCGCTACGAACTTGGTTCGCTGAGACGCAGGAAGGAAGATCTCCGCCCTCGTCAACGCAGCCTCCAGGTTTTCGGAGACCACGCCCTTCAGCTCTTCGGCATTGGACTTGGCGTAAAGTTTGGTGCCCAGCTCCTCCATGAGGGCATCCCGCACTTTCCGCTTCATCTGCCCCCAGGTTGCGGACCCGGCAGCACCCTTCCTTTTGCCCGCCGGAGAAGGTTTGATCCCCGACATCCGGGGTTTGTCGGTCTCGATCTTTACGAGGCGGTCCGATAGGGCCATCAGCTCTTACCTTTCACGCGACTCAGTAGCCCGGCTCGCCGGGAGGTATGTGCGGCGGCCGTCCACGGGAGTGAAACCCCGCCGTCGGGAGGCACCATCTTCATGAACCCCTCCGCGAGCTGGCGCGAAACTTCGGCCTTGGGGTTGCCGTGCAGCATGGGCACTCCCATGTTGGTGGCCCACGGGACCTCCTTTGCCACGGGCAATACTGCGAGGAACCCCTGCGGGAACAGTTGGGTCACGCCCTTCAAGTCGATGCCCAAACCGGTGTCTAGCCGGTTGACCACCAGCACCGAGCGGCTCGCGGGGACATCGAGCTGCTCCATCGTTTCCAGGAACCGGCGCATGTTCTTCAATGACGGCACGTCCATGTTTGCAGTGATCACCAGCTTCTCCGAGTGATCGAATGCAATGAGGCTGACCTCGTTGAGCGAGGGGGGAGTGTCGACGACTATGTAGTCGAACAGCCGCCGGGCAACATCAAAGATTGCGGAGATCTCGTCGGTGCTTATCCGCTCCCCGGCAAGCGGGTCGTTCGGCGCACACAGAGTCTTGAAGCCGCAGGCGTGATCCACCAAGACCTCCGGGAGGTCTTCTGGATCATTCGCCAGGTCTTCGATCGTGCGTTTGGGGTGCAAATGCAGCGAGGGAGCCACCTCTCCGAACTGCAGATCGAGATCGATCAGGAGGACCTTGCCGCCGGTCGCCTTGACCAGATAGGTGGCAAGATTGGTTGCCACCACCGTCTTCCCGCTGCCGCCGGAAGCTGAAGCGACGGTGAAGACTCGAGCAAGGCCGGCCGTCTGGGACCCCGTCTTTGGGTTCGGTTCAACCAGAGCAGCCTCCTGAATCACCAGTCTCTCGGTGACCACGATGTTTTCCTCACGGAGTTGCTCGGCGGTGCGGAGAGCGGCTTCAAGCTTTGACCGGAGCCGCGCCCGGGAAGGGTTCGCCGGCAGAAAATCGCTGGCGCCGCTGGCCGCCATCTGGGCGGCCGACCAGGTCTTGTCGTTGTCGGAGAGCAGGATCACGACCTTGGGCTGAGCTTTGTGGATCTGCGCCAGGCGCTTGAGGCCTGCCGCGGTTACCTCCTCCGGACTGAAAATGATCACATCCGGGTCCTCCACCTCGACGATCTCGACCACCTGAGTCGGACGATCCAGCTTCAGGATTTCGGGCTCGTGACCAAGCCCCTGAACCGCCTTGCCGAGCTCGACCGACAGCTTGCCTACGCGGTCGACAACGATCACCTTCGGGACACGGATGGGGGCGCGCTCCGGCACCGATTGGATAGCGGCATCTGCCTCACCGTCCTGGACGCTGATGCTGCCCGGGTGGGGCACGCGGTCCGTGACTCGCCGGTCCCACGAAACAAGCGGCCCTTCCGGGGCGCGGGTGACGCCCTGGTCATCCAAGGCGGCCTCATGGTCTGCCAGCGTATCCTTAGACGAATCGCCGGACTGCTGGATCCGGGTCCGCAACGGGTGAAGCTTGAACACGTTCGGGGAGTGATCTGACTCAATCTCCGGGCGCCGCGTCACCTCGTTATCGATCCGAGCCAGACTCGCCGGTTGCGGGTCGTAGTCGGACGCGGTGGAGAAGGATGCCCGAAGGTTCGGGACCCCTTCGGAGTAGTCCCTCATATCAACACGGTCTTGAAGGAACGACCTAGTCCGACACCGGCGGGATCCCCGGCGTGCATAAGGGTAAGCCAGACTGCGCCATTCTCCTTGGCGAAGATGATCCGTTCGGCCTGTTCGATCGTTACAGCCAATGTGAGCAGGACCTCGGGCCCGCCTTCCGGCGGCGGTCCTTCAGCCTGCGCCGCAGCGCTCAAAGCGCGCCGGTTCGCCAGCACAGTCACATCGCTCACCAGGAGGCGAGTGACCGTGGCCTCCTCCGGATCGGGCTTTCCGGGAAGTCCTTTGAACGTCACGAAGACGTTGGCCTTGGAACCGGGCTGAACATAGTCACCCACACCCTGCGGCAGGGGCAGGCTGATCGTCAGCGCACTGAAGCCCGCGGGGACCTTGAGGCTTTCCGCTCCATTCTCGTTGAACTGAACCGAGGTGAGGATCTCGCCCTTCGACATCGATCTGACCAGCGTCTTGCCCGCCGCCTGGCTCGGTTCGGAGATGGCGCCGGGGGGCCGGAGGGAGACCGGCACCTGCCGCTTCTCAACGAGAGTGCTCAAATCCTCCCATGTAGTGCCCACAATCAGATCCGAGATCGCGACGTACGCCGGGGCCGTAGCCCCCTTGGATGCCGGCCCCTCGGCAGCTCCTTTGGATGCATTTGCGGTGTACAGGTAGGAAAGAAGCATCCCCAAAAGCGCAAGGACTGCGCCGCCTACCAAAATCATCTTTGAACGCTTCATGATCCTTTTTCTCCTATGTGATCCCGTCCGGAATGTGGTCTATCAATGAATGTCAACGCGCCCCTCACTCGGCCAACTCAAATCCATCGCTACGGCCGGGATACGAGAGGTTTCTGGTGATGGTCTGGGAGGAGCCACTGAGACTGACCACTTTGGCCACCAGCCTGCCGTTCAACGAGGCGACAACGTTCGTCCCGGAGAAGTCCAGCGGGCCGTTAGGGGCAAACATGATGCCAGTCCAGGAATGGGTATTCCCGTCGAGGGCGATTACCGCTTGGCCGCTGCTGCAGCTACTCTGAGTTTTGTTCGAAAAGATTAAAAGGCCGTCGGGGTCCCACGGCGTGAACGTAAGGTTGTTCCCGTTCAATTTCACATCGCCGTTGCTTGTGACGAGTGTTACCCCGGTGCCCGTAATCCCGGAGGTGTTGAGGTGTATCGCGCCGGTTGTGTAGTAGAGACCCGGCGGGATGGTCTTGTTGAGCAGGAAGAGAGGGTTAATCGAGGTGAGCCAGACCTCGTCGATCGCGAGTGAGCCCGCGTTGTAGTACTTCCCCTGAGACTGCGCGAGGAGGGCCTTCGCCCCGCCCGGCGCGTAATCCCCGATGGCAAAGAACTCCGGGTAGGGAAGGGGGCTGGTCAGGCGCGTCGGGTTGTCGGTGGAGGGGTTGAAAGTGATATTCCCAGCCGGGGCATCGCCGTTCAGGAAGTCGACCGCACCGTTGATCACCGTTCCGGACGACGTGATCTTCATGTCGTTGTTGGAATGGACACCACCATTGATGGTCCGGTTGGACCCGGAAAACGAGACCGCACTGGCGCAGGTCGTCGATCCGGCAAAGACTGCGTATGGCCCCCCAAGTCCAGGACTGCTGCAGGCGACCGCCCCGGATGCCACCGTGATGGTTCCGACGTTGAATATGCGGCCGAAGATCGTGGGGAACTGCTCGGAGGGCTTCACCTGCACGCAGCCGGCCACGCCGGACTTTGATCCCGAGGTAGGGGGAATATTTACCTCCGCATCCTCACCTGAAAAGCCATTCCTGGAGGCAAAGTCACGAGCCGCCGCTTCGGCTTCTGCGATGGTGCCGGTCTTCAAGACGCCGGCTCCCGCAAGCGCAGCAAAGTCCGCGCTGCTCCGAGCCTGGGTGCGGCGCTGCCGGGCAAACCCGAGGTCGATGGCCAATGCCGAAAAACCAACCAGCACGGTCATGCTCAGGCTGACGAGGATCAGCACCGAGCCCCGTTCGTTGGGCCCACGGCGGGTACGCGTGCTGAGCACTAGGAGCACCACGTCCAATCACCCTCCGACAGTGCCGTTTCGGAGGTTGAGCCGAACGCCGAAAGATCCTGCTCGATGCGCATCTCGACCTTGGCTTTCAAGATTCCGTGCAGGAGCGGGTCGAACAAGCTCGTGGTCGAGTCCAGTGGGTATTGGGCGCAGAGAATGAGCGAACCACCCTTGACTTTGGTGGTGGGAAAAGAAATTTTGGTTCGGCTGTCGGCCGGATCCAATCCCATCGAGGTCTTGGTTAGGCAAATCAGCTTCTGGGTCTGTGCGGTAGCACCGGCGGCGCCCGTGATGGAGCAGTCGCTCGACGAGCCCGGCTGGGCGACGATCCCCTGACGGACGCTTGACCCTATTCCCTGGCGCATGGACATCAGGTTGTTGAAGACAAGTCCGAAATCCATGATGCCGGCCAGGAACAAAAGGAGGACGGGCAAAATCAGTGCCATCTCGACGGCACTGGCTCCGCTTTCTCCTTTGAGGCGAACCAACCTGGCCCGGTTAAAAGTCGTAATAGACACCCTTCGGAACCCTTCCTGCGTTCTTTCGCGGTACACCCTCCGGGAATTTCCTGTATGACCGGTGGAAGCGTTGTATCTATCGGCACGAAGAGTGACAGAATTAATCTCTATCTCACCGAGAGTGATTTTCTAGTCATTGGAGCCTGCACAAGATTGTCACTTTGTGGCTTCCAACAAATCCCTGTTAGATGTATCGGCATGAATCGGGGGTGGGTTAAGTCTTTGTTTCAGTGAGCCAGAAAATTCCTGAACATCGCCGAGGTGCCCGGATGAGCTGATCAGGTGGCGGCACCGGAGATCGCGCAGCAGAAGGGAGGCTCGGAACCAAGTTTCCGGTGCCCGGGCATGCACCTCGGACTGGGCCGAGCTATGCTGGATCCATGTCCTTCGGTTGACCCAGGTTACCGTCCAATGCCCGCCCGCTGGCCCGGCTCGCGGCGGGCTGGGCTCTGCTCGCCGACACGATCCCCATCTACCCTCTCTACGCGCTGCTGTTTGCGGAAAGCGGCCTTTCCGACGCCCGGATTTCGCTCCTTTTCATCATCTGGTCGGCCGTCGCCTTCCTTGCCGAGGTTCCTTCCGGCGCGCTGGCCGACCGGTTTTCCCGCCGTGGCGCCCTGGTGGCCTCGAGCCTGCTGCAAGCACTTGGTTACCTGCTCTGGATAACTTTGCCAGGTTTTGAAGCCTTCGCCGCCGGCTTCGTGCTGTGGGGGTTGGGCGCAGCACTGGCCTCCGGATCTCTCGAGGCGCTGCTTTACGACGGTCTCGCTGCGGCCGGCGCCGAGGACCGCTACGCGCAGGTTCAGGGCAGGGTCACGGCGATGGGTCTTCTCTCTCAGCTGCCGGTCGCAATCGCAGCGACGGCATTGTTTTCGCTCGGCGGCTACCGGCTGGCGGGCTGGGTCAGCATTGTTTGCTGCCTCGCCGCCTCATGGGTTGCATCACTGTTGCCCGAACCCCCCCGTAGAACGGATCACCAGCACGCGGAAGGCTATCTCGAGACTCTGCGCACCGGGATCGCCCAGGCAGTGTCCCGGCCGGCGGTTCGCTCAGCGGTGATCGCGGTCGCTGTCGTCGGTGGGTTGGACGCAATCGAGGAGTACTTCCCGCTTCTGGCGGGCAAGTGGGGTGTCGCGACGGCGGGAGTACCTTTGGCTTTGCTGGGCATCCCGATCGCAGGGGCCGCGGGTGCCGCCCTAGGTGGGGCGGCCAACCGGCTGCGCCCGTCTACCCTTGCTTTGATCTTCGGGGTCGCCGTGGTGTTGTTCGGGGTGTCGGGCCTCGTGGGGCGCCCCTCCGGCCTGGCCGGCGTCGCAGCTTTCTATTTCCTCTATCACGTGGTCCTGGTGGCGTTGGACGCTCGCCTACAAGCGAGCATAGAGGGCAGTTCCCGGGCGACGGTAACCTCGGTGGCCGGACTGGGCATCGAGCTCTCGGCAATCCTCTTCTTTGGGTTATGGGCCATCGGCGAGCTGTATCTGGTCGCCGTCGTCGGCCTTTTGGTCGCGCTCGCACTGCCCAGATGGCTGAGTGAGCGGGAGCTGCACCTCGTGCCCGACTAAAAGGCCACGCACGCCCGTGCAGCGTCTGAGAAATAGGGTGGGCACCGAGAGCGTCCAGGCGCCCCGAGTGC
>JBBDRH010000165.1:0-1390 GCA_040905645.1 Actinomycetota bacterium | reverse complement strand
CATATTGATGCAGCGAAGCAGGGTCGACTTGCCGGACCCTGACGACCCGATCAGCGCGACCACCTCGCCCTCGCGCGCGGTCATCGAGATGCCGGTGAGGACCTCAAGCTGCCCGAAGGACTTGTGCAGGTCCACGATCTCGACGACTGGACGCGCCGGCGTGGATGCGGCTGGCAGCTCTGCGCGGGAGAAGGTCTCGGACATCGTCGTCCAAAGAGCCAAACTGGCAGCGCTTGGCAAGCGCAAATCCTTGGTGGAACCCCGGCATAGCGCCGCACGTTTTCCGCACACCATGAAAATCTATGGGATCACATCCCAATCACGGCACCGTACCAAGGAGAATAAAATGAACTGGAATCAGGTAAAAGGTAACTGGGAGCAGTTCAAGGGTCAGGTGCAGACCCAGTGGGGCAAGCTCACCAACGACGATATTGAGCAGGTAAAGGGCAACCGCAAGCAGCTCGCCGGCAAGATTCAGGTACGCTATGGCAAGGCCGAGGAAGAAGCCGAGCGCGAAGTCGATGAGTGGCTTGGCCGGAATTAGACGCAGATACTAAGAGGCCCCGCCGAAGCGGGGCCTCTTAGTCGCCTTGAGTCGGGCGCTCAGGCAGCGGCCCGCGAGCCCTCGTCGAAAAACAGCGCTTGGCTGATCAGCGCCTTTACCATGTCGGGGTTGAACGGCTTCGTCACGAGGAAGGTCGGCTCGGGGCGTTCGCCGGTCAGCAGCCGCTCCGGGAAAGCCGTGATAAAGATCACCGGTATCGGCTGGTCTGCCAGGATGTCGTTGACCGCATCGATACCGGAGGAGCCGTCGGCCAGCTGGATATCGGCGAGTATCATTTTCGGCCGGGTCTTTTCGTAAAGTGCCACAGCCTCCTTGTGGGTGCGAGCGACCGAAACCACCTTGTGCCCGAGGCTCTCGACCAGCTGCTCGATGTCCATGGCAATCAGCGGCTCGTCCTCGATGATCATGATCTCGGTGGCCACCTGGCGAGAGATTTCGGTGGTCGCCTCCTCGAGGAGTGTGCCGAACTCTTCTGGCGCCACGTCGAGGATCTCTGCGCCCTGATCACGCGAGAACCCCTCGACTGCTACGAGGAGAAATGCCTGCCGTGCCCGGGGGGTGAGGTTCGCGAGATTGGCGGCGGCCCGCTGTTCCCATGCAAAATTTGGAGCGGGCTCGGGAATCTGGACGGCGGAAGAGGAAAAGAGGGAGGAGAAAAGCTTATAGAGGGCAATGCGGTCGCTGGAGGCCTCGGGAAAGATCGAGGTGTCGGCGATCAGTGCCTCCAGGGTTGCCGCTACGTATGCGTCACCCGAAGTCTGGGAGCCGGTGGTGGCTCTGGAAAAGCGGCGCAGGTACGGCAGATGCGGAGCGATCCGCATGGAC
>JBBDRH010000164.1:0-8318 GCA_040905645.1 Actinomycetota bacterium | reverse complement strand
AAGTGGGCCGAAAGGCTTCCGTCGGCGGTCACCACTCCCCAGCCGTCCTCCAGCAGCTCCGTCTCACGAGCACCGATGTTGACCATCGGCTCGATTGCCAGGACCCAGCCCCCCTCCAGCACGGGGCCCTTGCCCGGCTTACCGTAATTCGGCACCTGCGGGTCCTCGTGCATGGACCGGCCTATTCCATGTCCGACGAACTCACGCACCACGTTGAACCCCGCCTCCTCGACCACGTTCTGGATGGCACTGGCCACGTCGCCTATCCGATTGCCGGGCAGACAGCAGGCGATGCCCGCCTCCAGCGATGCCTGAGTGACCTTCAGCAGCCGCGCCGCCTCTTCGGAGATCTCCCCTACCGCAAAGGTGTGGGCGCTGTCCGCGTGCCAGCCGTCCAGGATCAATCCCAGATCGGCCGAGAAGATGTCGCCTTCCTTCAGCGCCCGGTCGTCGGGGATGCCGTGAACGACCATCTCGTTGGGGGAGGCGCAAATACTGGCGGGAAAGCCCCGGTAGCCGAGAAAGGACGGCACGCCTCCCCTGATGACGATGGATCGGTGGGCGATCTCGTCCAGCTCCTTCAGGGTCACTCCCGGCTTGATTGCGTTGCCCAGCTCCAGGATCACCTGAGCCAGCACCCTGCCCGCGAGCGCCATCTTGTCCAGCTGCTCCGCTGTCTTCTTGATTACCACGAGGCGCCGCGAGCCGTCACTAACGGCCGATTAGAGCTACCAGCCGGTCGAACACCTCATCAGGGGATCCAAGAGCATCCATCTCGGCCAGCAGCCCACGATCGCCGTAGAGCTGATACAGGGGGCGAGTCTGCGCGCCGTAGACATCGAGGCGGCGCATCAGGGCATCTTCCTGAGCGTCATCGCCCCGCCGGACCAGTGGAGTCCCGTCGTTGTCGCAGAGCTCGTCCACCCGCGGCGGGTTCGCCGCCATGTTGTAAACCGTCTTGCATACCGGACAAACCCTGCGGCCGCTCAGCCGGGCGACGATGTCCTCACCCCTCACCATGAACTTGATGGCCAGATCGAGCTTGGTTCCAAGCTCGTCGAGAATCCCATCGAGTGTGACCGCTTGTTCCACGTTTCTCGGATAGCCGTCGAGGATGAATCCATTTTCGGCATCGGGCCGGCTCAAGCGCTTCTGGACCAGCTCGTTCGTGAGCTCGTCGGAGATCAGCTCGCCTTTCTCCATGATCTCGCGCAGATGTTGCCCAAACTCATCCTTCTGCTCGGCAGCTTCCCGAAAGAGATCCCCCGTGGCGATGTGGGGCACACCGAGATGCGTCGCCAGGCGCGCCGCCTGAGTGCCCTTCCCGGCTCCGGGCGGGCCCAGAATCAGAAGGCGCACCTACAGACTCCTCACGCTTGGGAGCCGGGCCACTAGGTTAGGAAGCCCTCGTAGTGGCGCATCAGAAGCTGCGACTCGACCTGCTTCATCGTCTCGAGGGCTACACCCACCGTGATCAGCACCGACGTTCCTCCAAATGGCAGGGCTGTGACGTCGAGCGTTGCCAGAGCGATGGAAGGCAGGATGGCGATTGCTGCGATGAAGAGGGCTCCGGGGAGCGTGATCCGCGAAAGGATGTAGCTGAGGTGCTCCGCGGTGGCCCTTCCCGGACGGATGCCGGGGATGAACCCTCCGTATTTCTTCATGTTGTCGGCCACGTCTACCGGGTTGAAGGCGATCGCGGTGTAGAAGTAGGCGAATCCCACCACCAGCATCCCGTAAAACAGTATGTGGACGGGGGAGGTCTGGTTGATCACGTGATTCTCGATGAACGCCCGCAGCGGCGGCCAGTGGACGACGGTGACAATCAGGGCCGGGAAGTAGAGCACGCTCGATGCAAAGATGATGGGAATGACTCCCGACTGGTTGATCTTCAGCGGGATGTAGGTCGACCCTCCCCCGTACATCTTTCTCCCGACCATCCGCTTCGCGTACTGAACCGGGACCCGGCGCTGCCCCTGCTCGACGATCACGATGCCCACGATGATCAGAACCGCCAGGAACATGATGAAACCGAACCACGCCCACCCCAGCTGAGCAAGGATGTCGGCGCCCTGAACCGGAAGGGCCGACACCACCGAAGCGAAGATCAGAATCGACATGCCGTTCCCGATGCCCCTTTGTGTGATCTGCTCGCCCAGCCACATCACCAGGGCGGTGCCCGCCGTGAGCGTCAGGACGATGAGCATCACTCGCGGAGTGGTGAAGTTCGGGATCAGGTCCACCGGGGTGCCGGCGGAGTCCCGGAATCCCCCCCTGTGGGCCAGCACCGTCACACCCGTCGTCTGCAGGATGGCAAGAACCACGGTCAGGTAGCGAGTCCACTGGGTGATCTTTTTGGTCCCGGACTCGCCCTCCTTCTGCCAGGCCTCGAGCTTTGGGATCACCACGGTCAGAAGCTGCATCATGATGCTCGCGGTGATGTAGGGCATGATCCCCAGAGCAAATATCGCCAGCTGACTCAAAGCTCCACCGGAGAACAGGTTCAAGAGCCGGATCAGGTTGTCCGATGACTCACTCAGCCGGCGGGCCGCCGCGAAGTCGATGCCGGGAGCCGGGATGAACGCCCCGAACCGGTAGATCGCGATTATTCCGATGGTGAAGAAGATCTTCTTCCTGAGTTCAGGAACCTTGAAAGCGTTGAGCAGGGCTTTGAGCACGGGGAGAGATCCTCTAGGAGATGATTTGGGTGGTACCGCCGGCGGCTTCGATCTTGCTGACCGCCGACTGGCTGAATGCGTGAGCCTTGACCGTCATTGCCTTCGTTAGCTCGCCCCGGCCCAGCACCTTGACGAGTCCTTTCTTGCGAACCATTCCCTTGGAACGAAGCTTCTCGGGATCGACGACGTCGTTGGCCTCGAACTGGTCCACCGCGTCCAGGTTGATGACGCAGTATTCCACACGGCCGTGATTGCGGAAGCCGGGCAGCTTGGGCAGGCGCATGTGCAGCGGCATCTGGCCACCCTCATAGGTGGCGGGTATCTGTCCCCTGGCCTTGGCGCCCTTGGTCCCTCGTCCCGCGGTCTTGCCCCGCCGGCCCGAGCGTCCGCGCCCCACTCTGATGGCTTTTTTGTGCGCACCGGGAGGCGGTGCGAGCTCGTGAAGCTTCATACCTAACCCTCTAACTTTTCGACTTCAACCAGGTGGATGACCTTGTGGACCATTCCGAGAATGGTCGGGTCATCCTTGTGCTCGACCGTGTCGCGCATGCGATGGAGGCCGAGAGCCTTCAATGTTCGCGCCTGGTCCTTCTGATGGGAAACGGGGCTTCGAACCTGGGTGACCTTGATCCGTCCCATTATGCGACCCCCGCCATTATCTTGGACCCGTCGGGGTCGACGATCCGGCCGGGGGGGTGGCTTCCGGAGTCTTGTAGAGATAGCTCGGCGCAACCTGGGAGATCGTCTTGCCCCTGCGGGTGGCGACGTCCTCCGGGCGCTCCAGCTTCTTGAGACCGTCGATGGTCGCGTTCACGATGTTGATCTTGTTGGCGGAGCCCAGCGACTTGGACAGGATGTCCTTGATCCCGGCACACTCGACTACCGCGCGCACCGGCCCGCCTGCAATGACTCCGGTTCCCGGAGATGCGGGCTTGAGCAGCACCCGAGCCCCGGAGGCCTCGCCGACGACCATGTGGGGAATCGTCCCACCCACCATCGGCACGCTGAACATCCCGCGCCGTGCGGTCTCGCTCGCCTTCTGGATCGAGGCGGGAACCTCACGAGCTTTGCCCTTGCCCGTGCCTACCCTGCCGTTGCCGTCGCCCACCACCACGAGAGCGCTGAAGGAGAACCTCCGCCCGCCCTTGACGACCTTGGCGACCCGCCGGGGCCGTCCGACAATCTTTTCGATAAAGCCGCCGCGCGCATCGTCCTGCGCGGCTCTGGAGCCCTGGTCCCGCCGGCCGCCGCCGGGCCTTCCGCCCTGACCGCCTCCACGCTGGCCGCCGGGTCCCCCCTGACCGCCCGAGCCGCGGTAACCGCCGCCGCGCTGGCTCGGGGGCCCGCCGCGCGCTCCCGCCGGATTCGTTGGTCCTGCCATCAGAATTGCAGTCCTTTCTCTCGGGCGCCGTCAGCCAACGCCTTCACCTTGCCGTGGAAGCGAAAGCCCCCGCGGTCGAAGACCACGCTTGTGATATCGAGCGCGGCTGCCCGCTCCGCAACCAGACTGCCCACCTTGGCGGCGAACTCAACCGAGTTGGCCATGGATTCAGACCTCAAGGAGGGATCAACCGTCGACGCCGAAGCAAGCGTGCGGCCGGCCACGTCGTCTATGAGCTGAGCGTACAGGTGCCTGTTGCTCCTGAACACCGCAAGGCGAGGACGCTCGGCAGTTCCCGTGATCTTCTTGCGGATTCGCGTGTGCCTTTTGATTCTCTGCTCGCTGGGAGTCTTCACTTGGACGTCTTCCCCGCCTTCTTCCTGATTACCTCGCCTGCGTAGCGGACACCCTTCTGCTTGTAGGGGTCCGGCTTGCGCTTGGCCCTGATCTCCGCCGCCACCTGTCCCACGAGCTCCTTGTCCGCACCCCGCACCGTGATCCTCGTAGGGCTGGGGACCTCGAACACGATGCCTTCCGGCGCCGGGTAAGGGACGGAATGCGAGTACCCCAGGGAGAGCTCCAGGTCCCTGCCCTTCAGCACGCACCTGTAGCCGACTCCGTGAATCTCGAGATTCTTCGTGAACTCGGTGGTGACCCCGGTGATGAGGTTGGCCACGAGAGTCCTGGTAAGCCCATGCAGAGACCGATGCTCGCCCGAGTCGGAGGGCCTGGTCACCACCAGCTCGTCCCCCTCCCGGGTGATGCCGATATCCCGCGGGAGAGTGCGCTCGAGAGTGCCCTTGGGGCCCGAGACGCGGACGAATGCCGGCTTGAGCGTGATCTCCACACCCGCCGGCACCGGTATCGGAGCTTTTCCAATTCTGCTCATCAGCGTCCTTCCTGCTACCAGATGTGAGCGATGACTTCGCCACCGAGCTTGAGCTCGGCTGCCCGCCGGCCGGTCATCAGCCCCGCAGATGTGGAGAGGATGGCGACACCCATCCCTCCGAGCACCTTGGGAAGCTGATTGGCCTTCGTATAGACCCGCAGCCCGGGCTTCGACACACGCTTGATCCCGTGAATGGTCTTCGAGCGATCGAGCGCGTACTTCAAGGTTATGCGAATAGTCTCGCCCGGAGGATCGGGAATCGTCTCGAAGTCCTCGATGTACCCCTCATCCTTCAAAATCGTCACAATCGCGTTTTTCTGCTTGGAGCTCGGGATGTCGACCGTGTCGTGCGAGGCGGTGTTCGCGTTGCGAATCCGTGCGAGCATGTCGGCGATCGGATCGGTCATCGTCATTGTCTGATCGCCCCCTCTACCAGCTCGACTTCGTGATGCCGGGAAGCTCGCCCTTATGGGCCAGCTCGCGCACGCACAGCCTGCACATTCCGAACTTGCGCAGGTAGCCGCGAGGGCGCCCGCAGCGACGGCAGCGATAGTAGGCCTGAACCTTGAACTTCGGTGGTCGCTGCGCCTTGTTAACCAGTGCTTTTTTTGCCATTACCCTCTATCCCCTCCAGATTTCCTGAATGGAAACCCGAATGCGTCGAGAAAAGCCCGTCCGCCTTCGTTGTCGACGGCGGTCGTCACAATCGTTATGTCCATGCCCCGGACCTTGGTGATCTTGTCGTACTCGATCTCCGGAAAGATCGTCTGATCGGTTATTCCGAAGGTGTAGTTCCCGCGGCCGTCGAACCCTCTCGGCGACAGACCCCGGAAGTCACGCATCCGCGGAACTGAGAGCGTGATCAGACGGTCGAGGAACTCCCACGCCATGCTGCCGCGCAGAGTCACCTTGGCTCCAATGCTAACGCCCTCGCGGAGCTTGAAGTTTGAGATGGCCTTCTTTGATTTGGTGATCACGGGCTTCTGCCCGGTTATGACCTGCAGGTCCGCCACTGCACCTTCGAGAGCCTTCGGCTCCCTGAGGACATCGCCGACACCCATGTTGAGCGAGATCTTCTCCAAACGGGGCACCGCCATGATGTTGAGGGCAAACTTCTCGGCCAGGGCGGGCCTCACCTCGGTGTCGTATCTGGTCTTGAGTCTGGGCACGTAGCCGTTCGAATCACTCACAGTGGTCCTCCGAGTGGTAGGGCGAGGTTTTGGGGCGTGTGAGTTGGCACCAGGCAAGGCCGCAGGGAGCCCTCATAGCTTCCCCCCTATGGGGGCGACCGAGAACGCAGCACTCGGTTGAGCGCAGCGAATCCAAGCCTTGCCTTCTCCGGTCCGCAGCGACCGAAGGGAGCGTAGGCCGAGGCGACTCACGCCGCCAAAATGCGTCGAAACCGCTTGGAAGACCACTACAGCTCGGTGTCACATTTCACGCAGACGCGGACCTTGGTCCCGTCGGGCTCAACCCGGGTCCTGGTCCTCACGGGCCCGTCGGTGGGGCAGATCAGCGACACGTTGGAGAGGTTGACCGGCATCTCCTTGGAGAGGATGCCTCCCTCCTGGCCCTGGCGGCCCCTCGCCGGGCGCACCTTCTCGTGGCGCTTGACCTTGTTGACTCCCTGCACCAGCACCCGGTTCTTGGAGGGCAGCACCGCGATGACGTTGCCCTCCTTGCTGGCGTCTTTACCGGTAAGGACCCGCACGCGGTCACCTTTCTTGATTCTGGCAACCACCTAAAGCACCTCGGGGGCCAGGGAGATGATCTTCATGAACTTGCGGTCCCTGAGCTCTCGGGCCACCGGGCCGAAAACGCGGGTTCCCCGGGGGTTGCGCTGCTCGTTGATGATCACCACGGCGTTTTGATCGAACTTGATGTAGCTTCCGTCCGGCCGGCGCTTCTCCTTGGCGGTGCGGACCACCACGCACTTTACGACATCGCCGCGCTTCACCTGCTGGTTCGGCAGGGCGGACTTGACCGTTGCGATGACGATGTCACCCACTGATGCGTAACGGCGCCGGCTTCCGCCGAGCACCTTGATGATCAATACCTCCTTGGCACCGGTGTTGTCGGCCACCGCACAACGGCTCTCAGTCTGGATCACTTGGCACGCTCCAGTACCTCGACAACTCTCCAGCGCTTGGTCTTGGAAAGAGGGCGCGTCTCGCTGACCACCACGAGGTCGCCAACCCTGGCGTCGTTGTTCTCGTCGTGGGCGTACAGCTTGGAGTTGCGCTTATAGATCTTCGAGTAAAGGGGATGCTTGACCGTCTGCGAGATGGAGATGACCACCGTCTTGTCCATCTTGTCGCTGACGACGAACCCCGTCCTGGTCTTCCGTTGCGGCCTATCCGCCATCATCTGCTCCTGAATCATCTGCCTTCTTCCTGACGGCACGCTTCGGTTTCTTCTCAGCTTCCTCCGGCGCTGCCTTCGCCCTGGATCTTGCCTTGGGCTTGGTTTGCTTGACCTCGATCTCGAGGCCTAGCTCACGCTCGCGCAGGATCGTGCGCAGCCGGGCGATGTCCCGCTTGGTACGGCCGATCTGGGAAAAGTTCTCCAGCTGGCCGGTGGCGTTCTGAAAGCGGAGGTTGAAGTACTCCTCGTTCGCCTCCTCAAGCTTAACGCCAAGCTCCTGCGAGCCCAACTCACGATATTCGTCGGCTTTCACAGCTCGGTTACCTCCCGGGTCACGAACCGGGTCTTGATCGGCAGCTTGTGGCCTGCCAGGCGCATCGCTTCTTTGGCCACCTCTTCGGGAACTCCGGTCAGCTCGAACATGACCCTGCCGGGCTTCACCACGGCCACCCACCCCTCCGGGTTGCCCTTCCCCGACCCCATCCGGGTCTCAGCAGGCTTCTTCGTGTAGGGCTTGTCGGGAAAGATGTTGATCCAAACCCGTCCACCTCTCTTGACGTGGCGAGTGATGGCAACACGAGCCGACTCAATCTGCCGGTTGGTGATCCATGCAGCCTCGAGAGCCTGAAGGCCGAAATCTCCGAAGTTGACCGTCGTGCCGCCCTTGGCGAGGCCGCGGCGCTTCCCCCGGTGCTGTTTTCGATGTTTGACTCTCCTGGGCGTAAGCATCAGACCTCCTCGCCGGAGGGCTCGGTGCCGTCGGGGCCTGCGCTGTCCGGAGGCACTCCGGCGCTGTTCTCATCGGTGCCGAAGGGCACCATGGCCGGCTCTTCAGTAGAAACCTCTTCTGCTGAGGGCGCCTCGGCCGAATGGGGGGCCGGAGCTTCCTCGGAGGGGGCCGGAGCGGCCTCGGGAGCGGCGGCCTCGGTGGCAGCCGGCTCGATTGGGGGTGCCTCGGGAGCGGCGGCCTCGGTGGCAGCCGGCTCGATTGGGGGTGCCTCGGGAG